>CAXAWD010000208.1:0-6638 GCA_963972325.1 uncultured Acidimicrobiaceae bacterium | reverse complement strand
CGGCGGCCACCCGACCGACGACCGAGACCGTCCGGGGGCGGACCCGGACGACATCTCGGAGGTGACCGCACGTCCCCCGCGGAAACCTCCTTGACGGCGAGGTGCGCAGCGTGGTCCACTAGGGCTCGCTGCGCACGCTCGCGTTCGCCGCACCGACACACCGACACACGACGAGAAAGGACGAAGCCATGGTCACACTGCTGCCGAATCGCTCGGTCCTGGCTCGTCCGCGCCATGCCGTCGCGTCTGTCGTCGTCCCGACCCCGGGCGGCAACTGGCGTCCCGGCTCGGCCGTCTCGGGCTTCGGCGGTACCACCGGTCTCTTCACCGACGCCTGCGCGTCGTATGTGGACGGGGCCATGGGCATCCAGACCGCAGCGAAGCACACGGCCAAGCGCCCCGCCCGGCACCTCGGAACGAGGTCGACGTAACGACACGTCGAACTACCTCACACCGAGGCCGCCGGGTTCCGACCCGGCGGCCTTTTGCGTTTTTCGGCCGTCGGCCGGGTCATGCACCAGTCGTCCCGTCCACATCACATCCCGGCAACCATCACGAATCAACGATCATCACGAATCAGCGATCATCACGAACCAGAAAGCGACACCATGAACATGATCCAGCTCCAGGCCATCGACGAGACCTCCGTCTCCACCCTCCCCGTCGCCCGCTGCGCCGACGGTAACGGCACCCTGACGCCGCTGTTCTTCTCCGACCACGTCCTCGACATCGCTCGCGCCAAGGCGATCTGCGCCAAGTGCGCGTTGGCCGAATCGTGCCTCGACGACGCGATCGAGCGGGAGGAACCGTGGGGCGTCTGGGGCGGAGAGCTGCTCTCCGGCGGACGAATCGTGGCCAACAAGAGACCCGGTGGCCGACCTCCCAAGAGGCCGCGGCCTCCGGTCATCGTCGACGAGTTCGGCGTCGTCGAGAGCGACGACGACCCGTTGCCCGTCGTGTAGCTCCCCCGAAGCGGCCCCGGAATCCACGCGGTTCCGGGGCCGAAGGGAGGCCGTAGCCTGTTCGCATGGACGTCTCGCGCCGCACCGTGCTCGCCGCCGGTGGCGCCGGTCTGGGCGCCGCCGTCGCGGCGCTGTTCGGTGGCACCTGGTTCGCCGGTCTGCTCGACGACGAACCCGACGTCGACGGCGTGGTGCTCCTCGACGAGCCGGGCATCTTCCAGGAGCCCGCCGAAGATGCCAATGCCGACGTGGCGGGCGACATGTTGCCCGACGTGCCGCTGTCCGACATCGACGGTGGCGAGGTTCGCCTCGCCGATCACCGCGGCACCCCGATGGTGATCAACCTGTGGTTCTCGAACTGCCCGCCGTGTGCTCGTGAGCTCGCCGACTTCGCCGCGGTCCACGACGAGCTCGGCGACCGTGTCCGGTTCATCGGCATCGACCCGTTCGACACCGTCGAGGCGATGCAGCGATTCGCGTCCGAACGGGGGGTCGGCTACCCCCTCTGGCGCGACCCCGACCGTGACTTCACCGCGGCGGTCGGCGTGGTGGCGTTCCCGGTCACCCTGTTCGTCGACGAGACCGGTCGGATCCTCCGCCAGACCGGCGAGATCGACGCCGACGAACTGCGCGCCAACATCGACGAACTGTTCTGAGCGGCCCCCCGGCTGCCCTCGGTGCGTGCGGCTTGGGTACGGTCGGTTCGTGACCGACGACCAGCCCGTGCTCGCCGCTTCCGTGCCCGTCCGCCCCGCGGCCACGGTGATGCTCGTTCGCGATGGTGTCGACGGCCTCGAGGTGTTCATGCTGCAGCGCACGCACGGCGCGGCGTTCGCTCGCAGCCAGTACGTGTTCCCGGGCGGCAAGGTCGACGACGCCGATCACGGCGACGTGTTCGAACCGATCTGTGACGGGCTCGACGACGGGCCCGCCTCGGAGCAGATGGGTCTGGACCACGGCGGACTCGCGTGGCTGGTCGCCGCGATCCGCGAGTGCTTCGAGGAGGCGGGTGTGCTGCTCGCCCGACCGGTCGACAGCGCCGACGTGATCCGCTTCGACGAGCCCGACGTGGCGGCCCGGTTCAACGAGGCCCGCCATCGGGTGCACGACGGCAGCCTGTCGCTCGCCGACCTGTGCGAGCGAGAGGGCCTCCGGTTGCTCGTCGACCGCATGCACCTCGTCGATCACTGGATCACGCCGGCCGGCGAGCGTCGCCGGTTCGACACCCGCTTCTTCGTGGCCAGGGCGCCCGAGGCGCAAGAGCCGCTCCACGACGACGGTGAGACGATCGCGAGCCTGTGGGTGCGACCCGCCGACGCGCTGCGGATGTGGCAGGACGGCGAACTCCAGATGTTCCCGCCGACGGTGTTCAGCCTCCGGTTCCTCGAACCGCACGCGACCGCGGAAGAGGCGATGGCGGCCGCCGCGGCCGTCGGCATCCCGCAACCGGTGCTCCCCAAGATCCGACTCGACGCCGACGGCAAGGTCGCCGGCATCCTCCGACCCGGCGACGACGGCTACGACGAACTCGCCGAACCCGAGTTCGTCGTCGGTTTCCCCCGCTGACGTCCGGCTCGCGGCGGCCCGGTCAGGCGGGGGTGTCGGCGTCGTCGAAGGCGGCGGCCACCGCGTCGAGGAGTCGGGCCGAGCAGCCGGCCATGTCGACCTCGTCGCCCGGGTCGGGTGGGGCGATGTGGGTGCTGATCTGCTCGGCGATGTCGCGGAACACCTGCGCCGCGGTGCTCCCGTCGGCGATCGCGACCGGCTGACCCGCGTCGTTGCCGGCGGCCACCGCCGGTTCGAGCGGGACCGAACCGAGCAGCGGTGCGCCGATGTCGTCGGCGAGGGCCTGCCCGCCACCGGCACCGAACAGGGCGTAGGTCTCACCGTGATCGCACGTGAACGCGCTCATGTTCTCGATCACGCCGACGACGGGCAGGAAGCTCCGCTTGGCCATGTCGGCGGCGCGCTGGGCGACCTTCTGGGCCGCGATGGCCGGTGTGGTGACGATCACCATCGAGGTGCGGGGGAGCAGTCGGGCCAGGCCCATCTGCACATCGCCGGTGCCGGGCGGCATGTCGATCAGCAGGTAGTCGAGCTCGCCCCACGCGACGTCGGCGAGGAACTGCTCGACCGCTTTGGTCAGCATCAGACCACGCCACATCAGCGCCGTCGACTCGTCGACGAGGAACCCGGTGGACACCACCTTGAGGAGGCCGTCGCCGACCGGCAACTCGTTGGGGATGATCTTGGGCTTGTCGGAGCCCGGTACGTTCTCGGCCTCCATGCGGTCGCTGATGCCGAGCAGACGCGGCACGGAGAAGCCCCAGATGTCGGCGTCGAGCACGCCGACCGTGTGGCCGGCGGCGGCGAGCGCGGCGGCCAGGTTGACGGTGACCGAGCTCTTGCCGACGCCGCCCTTGCCGCTGCCGATGGCGAGTACCTGGCAGGTGAGCGGGATCTCGGTGTCGGGTGCGTTGCCGCGGGCGTTCCAGCGGGCCTTGGTCATGACCTCGGAGCGCTCGTCGGCATTCATCTCGCCCCACGTGATCGTGACGTCGGTGACGCCGGGGTGCAGCCCGACCCGTTCCTGCACCTCGCGCTTGATGTCGGCGCGCAGCGGGCAGCCGCCGATCGTGAGCTTGATGCCGACGTCGACCGTGCCGTCGTCGGCGATCGAGACGTCGGGCACCATGCCGAGCGACACGATGTCGGCCCCGAGTTCGGGATCGATCACGGTGCCGAGCACGGACATCACCTCGTCGCGTGTCGGCGGAGCTGCAGACGAGGAGACGGCCATGTCGATCATTTTACCGGCCGTAGCCGTGTAATCTCGGGTCATGGCCGTCCCTCCTGCGCAGACGCCGCCCGATCCACGGGCCCGGCTCGATCTGTTCAAGACCCTCGGTGACAACACGCGCTACGCGATCTACCTGGAACTCGCACGGGCCAACAAACCGCTCACCACCGCCGAGATCGCCGACACGATCGACCTGCACCCCAACACCGTGCGTCCACACCTCGAGCGGATGCGCGACGCCGGGTTGGTCGACGTCGAAGTCGGTGGCCGCGGCGAGATCGGCCGCCCGCAGCACCGCTACTCGCTGGCGGCCGACGCACCGTCGCTGGGTCTGGAGCCGCCGGTGATGCCCGTGCTGGCCCGGATGGTGCTCTCGATGGCCGAACGGCTCGGGGCGAGCCCCGACGACGCCCGTGCGGTCGGAGACGGCGAGGGCGCGTCCCGCGCCGAGCGGTTCCGCGACGCTCCGTCGAGCCTCGAAGCGATCGTGTCCGAACTCGACATCCTCGGGTTCGACCCGGTCGTCTCGCCCGACGCCGACGATCCCGACGCCGCCGTCATCGCGTTCGCGAACTGTCCGTTCGGCGATCTCGCCGTCGCCCATCCCGACCTCGTGTGCAGCCTGCACCACGGTCTGATCGCCGGCTTCGTCCGCCGAATGGGTGACGCCGAGGTCCGTTCGTTCTGCACCGTGGCCGACCGCACGCCGTGCCGGGTCACCGTCGGTGACATGGCACGGTAAGCTGGATGTCGAGTTTCCGCTCGAACCCAGCGACTCCGCAAAGGGGATGACGATGATCACGTTGACCGATACCGCCGCTTCCAAAGTGAAAGAACTGCTCGACGCCGAAGGCGCCGACGATCTGGCGCTGCGCGTTGCCGTGCGACCCGGCGGTTGCAGTGGTTTCTCGTACGAGATGTTCTTCGACGGCGACATCGCCGGCGACGACGAGCAGGCCGAGTTCGGCGAGGCCAAGGTCGTGGTCGATCCGGCGTCGGCCCAGCTCCTCCAGGGTGCCACGCTCGACTACAAGGACGGCCTCGACCAGTCCGGGTTCTCGATCACCAACCCCAACGCATCCCGCACGTGCGGTTGCGGGCAGAGCTTCTCCTGATCTGATCAACGCGTCGGTTCGCCGACGTTTGTGTTGCACTCCGTTGACGAGGTTGCAACCGGTGTTGACCCTCTGAGATGGTGAGCACCCATGGTGTCCCCGTCTGCGCAGCCTGCGTCGCGTTATCGGCGTCGCATCCTCGGTCTCGGGGCCCTGGCGACCGGCGCGCTGTACGTGATCGGCGCCCCGATCTTCAACGGTCGCATCGAAGCAGACCTCGAACAGCGGGTGCCGATCGAGCTCGCCGCCGCCGGTTTCGACGGTCTCACGGTCTCGTTTTCCGGGCAGGACGGCACGATCACCTGCGCTGCGCCCCTCGACGACCCCGAAGCGGCCCGCGCGGTCGCCTATGACGTCCGTGGCGTCCGGGCGATCGAACTCGATCGTTCCTGTCGGGTCAACACCGTCGCCTCGTCCGACGAGGCGTCCGATACCGACGACGAGTCGAGCGCAGTATCGGTCGCGGACACCACCGCCGATACCGCTCCGGTGCCGACGACCGACCCGAGCGACGACAGCGCCGATGCCGACCTCGTCACCGTGAGCGACATCGTGGCCGCCAACCCCGACCTGGCTTTCCTGTCGGTGCTGCTGGCCGACACCGACATCGGACGTTCGACCGACCCGGTCACGCTGTTCGCGCCGAACAACACCGCGTTCGACGCCGTGCCCGCCGACGTCTTGAGCCGGTTGCAGAACGACCCCGAGCTGCTCGCCGAGGTGCTCGATCATCACGTCGTCGCGGGCGTCCACACCAGCGCCGACTTCACTGACGGGGCACTGATGGCCGAAGACGGCGGAGCGCTGACCATCGACGTCGCCGACGTGATCACGGTCAACGGCGCGACGCTCATCGCCCCCGACATCGTCGCGAGCAACGGGGTGGTCCACGTGATCGACACCGTGCTGCTGTCGGCCGACGTGCTCTCGGCGCCCGACGCCGAACTCGCACCCGCCGCCGTCATCTTCGACGGCACCGCCATGTTGCTCACCGGGGTGGTCACCAGCGAGGTGGAACGTCAGGCGCTCGTCTCCGCCGCCGTCGAAGCCGTCGGCGTCGGCGCGGTCACCGACGAGCTCACGGTCGACCCCGACACGGGCGTCGAGGCCGGCACCGTCGCCCAGCTCGGCAGCCTCGTCCGCGCGATGCCGGCCAACCTGCTGTCGGGAGAATCCGGGTTCAACGGCATCGACCTCTACGCCACCGGGGTGGTGCGGTCCGAGGCAGGCCGCGACGCGTTCGTCGAAGCGGCCGCAGCGGTCGGCATCCAGGCCGACGTGGTCGACCCGCCCGACGCCTCCGACGACGACGCCGGCGATCTCGAGGCGCAGCTGAACGCGTTCGTCGCCGCCAACCCGATCCTGTTCGAACCGAGCTCAGCCGTGCTGAGCCAGTCGGCGACACCCGTGCTCGACCGTGTCGCCTCCGACGCCCTGCAGTTCGGCGGCATCTCGATCACGGTCGAGGGCCACACCGACAGCGACGGACAGGCGATCGAGAACCAGCAGCTCAGCCAGAATCGAGCCGAGGCCGTGCGGGCCGCGCTCATCGAGCGCGGCCTGTCGCCCGACGCTGTCGACGCGGTCGGGTTCGGCAGCGAGCAACCCGTGCTGGTCGATGGTGTGGAAGACAAGAACGCGAGCCGGCGCGTCGAGTTCCGCGTCGAGGCGACACGATGAGTTCGCGCCTGGCAGCATGTTGAACGAGACGACCGAGGTGGAGATCTGATGCCGTACACACTGATGAAGGGACTCGTCTGG
>CAXAWD010000207.1:0-6662 GCA_963972325.1 uncultured Acidimicrobiaceae bacterium | reverse complement strand
GCCAGATGTCGTGCGCCGCCGCCGGTTGCGTGGTGGCCGCGTGGTCGCTGCCGATGCGCCCACACCACAGCCCGCCGGGCAGATCGAGGAGGTCGGACAGATCCGCCCGGAAGTGGCCGTTGACGAACACCAACCGCGGGCCGAATCGGTCACCGGCGAGGGCGTCGAGATCGGCACGCGTCACCCGTGCGCCAGGGTTCGCCGTCGCCGACCGCTC
Organism: uncultured Acidimicrobiaceae bacterium; assembly: GCA_963972325.1. Taxonomy (GTDB): domain Bacteria; phylum Actinomycetota; class Acidimicrobiia; order Acidimicrobiales; family Ilumatobacteraceae; genus Ilumatobacter. The sequence continues at coordinate 6,445 of CAXAWD010000207.1, read as the reverse complement.
GGCGCGAGCGAGGATCTCGTCGACGGGCGTGTAGCGCCACGCTTCGTCGCGCGTCGACGGACCCGCGGCGACTGCTCCGGTGGCCGTCACGCGGGCACCTCGACCGGGCTCGAACCGTAGCCCTCGGCCTCCAACTCGTGCGCGAGTTCGTGACCGCCCGATCGGACGATTCGGCCCTGGCCGAGCACGTGGACGCGGTCGGGGCGCACGTCGTCGAGCAGGCGCGGATGGTGCGTGATGATCAGCATGGAGCGGTCGGGGCTGCGCAGGTGGGCGATGCCCCGGGCGACGACCCGCAGGGCGTCGATGTCGAGCCCGGAGTCGGTCTCGTCGAGGATCGCCAGGCGTGGTTCGAGCATCGACATCTGCAGGATCTCGTTGCGCTTCTTCTCACCGCCCGAGAACCCGGCGTTGACCGAGCGGCTCAGGAACGCCGGGTCCATGTCGAGCCGCTCCATGTGCTCCTTGGCGGCGCCCAGGAACTCCACGGCGCCGAGTTCGGGCAGGCCCCGGTGCTCGCGAATCGAGTTGACGGCGGTGCGCAGGAAGTACATGTTGCCGACACCGGGAATCTCGACGGGATGCTGGAACGCCAGGAAGACGCCGGCTGCCGCCCGGTCTTCCGGCGCGAGCGCGAGCAGGTCGACGCCGTCGAACGTGACGGTGCCGGAGACGTCGTAGCCGTCGCGACCGGCGAGCACGTTGGAGAGCGTGGTCTTGCCGGAACCGTTGGGGCCCATGATGGCGTGCACTTCGCCGGTCGGGATGTCGAGGTCGAGGCCGTTGAGGATCGTCCGTCCGGCGACCGTTGCGTGGAGGTCGGCGATGCGCAACATCACCCGACCGCCCCTTCGAGGCTGACCCGCATCAGCGCCTGGGCTTCGACGGCGTACTCCATCGGCAGCTCGTCGAACACCTCCCGACAGAACCCGTTGACGATCATGGTCGATGCATCCTCCTCTCTGAGGCCGCGTTGGCGGCAATAGAACAGTTGGTCCTCGCTGATCCTCGACGTCGATGCCTCGTGTTCGATCTGGGCGGTGTCGTTCTTGACCTCGACGTACGGGAAGGTGTGCGCGCCGCAGTCGGGCCCGATCAGGAGCGAGTCGCAGCGGGTGTGATTGCGAGCCCCCGTGGCCGAGCGGAGGACCTTGACGAGCCCGCGGTAGGTGTTGTGCGCCTGCCCGGCCGAGATCCCCTTGGAGAGGATCGTGCTGCGCGTGTTGCGGCCGATGTGGATCATCTTCGTGCCGGTGTCGGCCTGCTGATGGTTGGTCGTGACCGCCACCGAGTAGAACTCGCCGACCGAGTCGTCACCCTGCAGGATCACGCTCGGGTACTTCCAGGTGATCGCCGAACCGGTCTCGACCTGTGTCCACGAGATCTTCGAACGCGCACCGGCGCAACGCCCGCGCTTGGTGACGAAGTTGTAGATGCCGCCCTTGCCGTTCTCGTCGCCGGGGTACCAGTTCTGCACCGTCGAGTACTTGATCGACGCGTCGTCGAGCGCGACCAGTTCGACCACCGCGGCGTGCAGTTGGTTCTCGTCGCGCATCGGCGCGGTGCAACCCTCGAGGTAGCTGACGCTCGCACCCTCTTCGGCGACGATCAGCGTCCGTTCGAACTGACCGGTCTGGGCCGCGTTGATCCGGAAGTACGTCGACAGCTCCATCGGGCACTCGACGCCGGCCGGGATGAAGCAGAACGAACCGTCGGAGAACACTGCCGAGTTGAGCGCGGCGAAGAAGTTGTCGCGGTAGCCGACGACCGAGCCCAGATACTTGCGGACGAGTTCGGGGTGTTCACGGACCGCTTCGGAGAAGGAACAGAAGATCACGCCGGCCTCGGCCAGCGTGGCCTTGAACGTCGTGGCGACCGACACCGAGTCGAGGATTGCGTCGACGGCCACACCGGAGATTCGCTCCTGCTCCGCGATCGAGATGCCCAACTTGTCGAACGTCGCCCGGATCTCCGGATCTACCTCGTCGAGGCTGGTGAGCTGCGGCTTCGGTTTGGGCGCCGCCCAGTAGTGCATGTCCTGGTAGTCGATCGGCGGGTGGTGCAGGTTCGACCACGTCGGTTCGTCGAGCGTCATGAAGTGACGAAACGCTCCGAGCCGCCACTCGAGGAGCCACTCCGGCTCCCCCTTCTTCGCGGAGATCAGACGAACGATGTCTTCGTCGAGCCCTTTCGGGGCGAGGTCGGTGTCGAGGTCGGTATGGAACCCGAACTCGTACTCTCGATCGACGAGGGTTTCGATCACATCTGACATGGACGCTCCTTCTTCACATCGTCATCATTTATCACAGTCTATACTAGAACTATTCACGATGAGGCTTGGAGGAACACGATGAAGGACCGCCCCCGTCCGGCACCGACCAGCGACCTGGACACCCCCACCGAGATCGCGGAGATGGTCCGCCGGTTCTACGCCGACGTCGCCCAGGACGGGTTGCTCGGCCCGATGTTCAACGACGTGGCCCAGGTCGACTGGTCCGAACACCTCCCGAAACTGACGGCGTTCTGGTGCCGCGCGCTCCTCGGCCTGCCCGGCTACCAGGGCAACCCGTACCGGGCCCACCTGCTCGTGCACGACCGACAGGCGTTCACCGCGGCCCACTTCGAGCGCTGGCTGACGCTGTTCCACGAGACGCTCGAGTTGGGATGGGTCGGCCCGAACGTGCAACGTGCCCGAGAACTCGCCGACAACGTGGCCCGAGTCCACAGCCATCAACTGCTCGGTCGGTCCGTATCGCTCGACGAGACCGAATCGAGCCAACCGGCGCGATGAACGCGGCGCCAGATCCGGGACAGGCCGCTCCGGCCGTTTCGGCGGCTCCGGCCGCTCGGGGTGCGCCGGGCCGCGTGGTCGAGGTGCACGGCCAGACCCGACGGGGCCTCCTGGTCGCCAACGCGCTCACCGTTGCAGCGGGCGGCGCAGTGGCTGCAGGCGTCACCCGTACCGGGTGGTGGCTGCCGCTGCACCTCTTCGTCGTCGGCGGCCTCCTGAGCGCGATCTCCGCTGCCACGCAGATGCTCGCGGTCACCTGGTCGGCCGCCCCGGCCCCGCCCCGCGCGGCCGCCGTCACGCAACGGTGGGCGGTCGCCGTGGGAGCGGTGGCCCTCGTCGTCGGGCGCGAGACCGACCGAACCTGGCTGCTGGTCGCCGGCGGCACCACGGTGGTGCTGGCGATGCTCGCGCTCGGTCGGATCCTGTGGTGGATCCGACGCCGAGCGGTGACCGACCGGTTCGCGCCGGCGATCGAGGCATACGTGACCGCGATCCTCGCCGGCGCCACGGGAATGACGTTCGGCATCGTGCTCGGCGCGGGCCGAGCCGGACAGCACCATCTCGGCCTTCGCGGCGCCCACCTCACCGTCAACGTGTTCGGCCTCGTCGGCCTGGTCATCGCCGGCACCCTGCCGTACTTCGCTGCCACCCAGGCACGCAGGAAGATGTCGCCACGCGCCACCCCGATCACGATGCGTTCCACGTTCGTCGTACTCGCTGCGGCAACCGGCGTATCGGCCGCCGGCCACCTCGTCGGGCGGGCAGGCATCGTGGCCGGCGGGTTGATCGCGTACGCGCTCGGCCTCCTCGCGATCGCGACGATGCTGCCGATCTACTCGCGCAAGAGCCTGCGGTGGGCCGGAGCCCGGTTGGTGCAACTGGCGACCGGGATCGTCTGGTGGCTCGCGATGACCGTGGCGCTGGCGTTCGCCGCGATCCGCGAAACCGTCGACCGGCCGATCCTGCACGCGCTCGTGATCGGCGGGTTCGCCCAGATCCTCGTCGCGTCGCTCGCCTACTTCGGCCCGGTGCTGCGTGGCGGCGGACATCGGTGTCTCGCCGCCGGATTCGCCACCACCCGCTCGTGGGTGTCGGTGGCGGCGGGCAATGCTGCCGCGCTCGCCGCGCTGCTCGAGCACGGCACAGCGGTCGCCGTCGCGTCGGCCATGTGGCTCGTCGACCTCACGATCCGCGCTGCCCGCCTGCTCACAGCGGCGGACGACGACGCACGCACGTCGCCGGTCAGCCGGTGAGCTTCGGGGCCGGCTTCGAGATGTCGCCGGTCGCCAGCCGCGCCAGCACACCGAGGCCGCGCGACACCTCGCCGCTCGGCAGCACCATCATCGGAACGATGCGGCGCGGCAGGTCCTCCCACTCCCGCTGCCACCCGGCGACGGTTCGCTCCACGGCCGGCCGCCGACCGGCGGCCGCGTGGGCGGCGTCGGCGCCGGCGACGCTCGCGACGATGCCGTCCACCACGGCATCGTCGGTGAGATCGAGGTCGTCACACCAATAGGCCTCGAACAGGGCCGTTCGGAGCGGCTGCCGATCCAACGGCGACGTCGCCGCATGGGTCACGTTGAGGTCACGGGTGTTGAGACGCCGCGACGGCACCCCGAACCGGTCGAGTTCGTCGGTGGTGAGCAGGTCGCGGATCTGATCGAGTTCGGCCACGAAGTCGGCGCGTTGTGATTCGGTCAACGGTGATTCGTCCGGCCCGATCGTGGGGTCGTGCTCGACGCAACGCCAATCGATGCGCATCGTGCCGTCCGCCGCCAGACGGGACGCTCGAGCGTTCGCCAGGGCACTGAACGGGCAGTTGAAGTCGCCGTAGACGACGACGGTCCGCGCGGTTGCGGGTTCCTCACGATGTTCGCTCACACGAGCATCGTAGTCATATTTCTAGCATTGAATGCGTAAATAGCCTGGGGGTACCGTGAACGTGGGGTCGTTTCGCGCGGACAACGGTCGCCGAGGATGCAGTACGGTCGACCGGGCCGGAAGTCGCTGCCTCGCAACCGGGTTCCCGGTGCACGACCATGCAGCCCGATCCACGACGCTCCGGAACACCCGACCGCGATCCCGACCCGGCCATGCAGGCCGTCTACACACGACGACGGCTGCTCGTGGCCGGTGCCGTCGCCGCGATCCCGCTCGGTGCCTGGTGGGCGATCGGCACCTCACGTGGTTCGTCCGACTCGACGGCAACCACCCCGCCGGCCGCACCGCCGCCCGACGCCACCGTCCAGGGTGGCTCGGCGACGACCACATCGACCAGTGACCCCTCCGCCGCACCGGTCTCGGTTCCGGCGCTCGACCGCGAACTCGCCGACGGCACGACGGGCACCGACGTCGAGGTGCTGCAACGGCGACTCGCCGCCCTCGCCGTGGATCCGGGGCCGGTCGACGGCCACTTCGGTTCGCTGACCGAGCAGGCGGTCTGGGCGTTCGAGAAGCTGGTGCTGGGCACGCCGCGCTCGCAGGCCACCGGTCGCGTCGCCGCCGCCACGTGGGCTCGCCTCCACGACACGGTCACGATCCGGCCGCGGCGGCCGACGGGTGGTCTCGCCGACCACGTCGAGATCTACCTGCCCGAGCAGGTGATGGTCGTGTTCCACGCCGACCGGCCGGCGCTGGTCGCCCACGTCTCGACCGGCGAACTCCGGGAGGGCGCCACCGGGTTCGTGCCGTGGTACGAGCATGCCGCCGAGTACCGCGAGACCATCACGATCGACACCGACATCAACGGGATTCCCCTGCCCGAACCCGAACGGCGGGCCGTCATCGGCTGGTCGTACACACCACCCGGGGTCTTCGAGGCATACCGCAGGATCGACGGGCCGCGCAACGGCCCACTGGGCAGCATGTGGGATCCGACCTACATCAACCAGGGCATCGCGATCCACGGTGCGACCAACGTGCCGCTCGAACCCGCGTCGCACGGCTGTATCCGCGTGTCGAGACACCTGGGTGAGAGGTTGGCGTCACTGATCGATCTCGGCGACCGTGTGCTGATCTGGGACGGCGAGACCGAGCCCGAGCAGCAGTCAGAAGAAGTCCGGAAGATGCGGTGGGACCAACCCGACCCGGACGCGACCACGACCACCACCAGCACCACGACGACCACCAGCACGACGACCACGACCGTGCCGGCGGACACCGGCGCCACGACCACCACGTCCGCCCCGGCGGCGAGCGGCACCACGACCACGACGAGCACCACGACCGTGCCGCCGACGGCCACGACGACCACCACGACGACCACCACGACCGGTGCGGCCGGCGGCTGAGGTCGCCAGGTCGTCAGTTCGGAGCGTCGTCGACGAGGGCGTCGACCACGGCCGACATCGATCGGGCGGTGTTCCCGGCGAGAAACACATCGCAGAACGGACGCGCCGCCGACATCCCACGAGTGAGCGGCTCGAAACCCTCGGCGGCCGACCGCGGGTTGACCCAGATCACCCGGTGCGCCAAGAGCGACACGCGGCGCATCGCTCGTTCGAGATCGGCAGGCTCGCCGCTGTCCCAGCCGTCCGAGCAGATCAAGACGACCGCACCCCGTAAAGACGCCGACCAGGTGCGGTGGTGCAGCAGCGTCGCCAGACTGGCCGCCAGCCTGGTGCCCGAGAACCGATCACCGACGACCGAATCCAT
>CAXAWD010000206.1:0-6704 GCA_963972325.1 uncultured Acidimicrobiaceae bacterium | reverse complement strand
CCACCTCACAGGTGGACCACCTCCGCTACTTCCACCACCTCACGGGACGCCAACTCCAGCGAGAGTCAACGGTCATCGATCCGTCGGGGTGAATGGCCGACACGGTCCAGAGGTCGCGGTTGCGGACCGGTTCGCCGGTGGTGGTGGTGAGTGTCCGGTCGTTCCGTCGTGTGACGACACGGTCGCCTACGTGGGCGGTGGCGCCGTCGGCGATGACGGCCTTGTCGGCCGGGTCGATCCGGTGGCAGGCGACCCGGCGACGCTGGATGGCTTGGTTGATTCGGTCGACATGCTCGTTCGTCGATGCTGTGATCGCGACTGAGTCGCCGTTGCCGTCGAAGAACAACCAGGCGCCGGCGATGGCGTCGATGTGCTCGTCGAGGGGGCCGGCGCAGATGCGGCGTTGGTCGATGTAGGTGTCGATCGCGTCGGGATCGCCGTGTCGCAGTTGGAGGGACGCGGCGGCCTCCCAAGGGTTCGTGAACCGGTGGATCTTCTGGAGTTCGAGCGTGCGGCCGGTCGCGCAGAGTTCGTGGAACATGCCACCGCGTCCGACCGCTTGGAGCTGGTGTGGGTCGCCGATCAGCACGACTCGCCACCGGTGCTGCTCCGCCAGCGTTGCGAGCTGGGCGAGGCTGGCCGTTCCGAGCATGCCGGCTTCGTCGACGATGACGGTCGCTCCGGGTGGGAGCTGGTAGCGGACGTTCGGCGGCCGCTCGGTTTGGAGATGTTCGTACAGGAGCTTGTGGACGGTGTCCGAGGGAATACCGGTCTCGCGTTCGAGTACGCGAGCTGCTTTCGCAGATGGTGCGAGGCCGAACACGATGCGGTCGGCTCGCCAGATGTCGTTGGCGGCGGCCCGCAGGGTGGTGGTCTTGCCGGTCCCCGCCGGCCCTACAGCGAGGACGAGCCGATCCTGGCCGGCGACCGCTGCGGCGACGTCGGCTTGGAGGACGTCAAGCCCGGCCGTGTCGACGGAGCCCGATGGTTGCGCCTGGTCGATCTCGGCGTCGAGCGCCCACGCGAATACACGGGCTTCCTCGTCGAGGATCGTGTCGGACGTCAGATTCGCTGCGATCGGTTCGAGCCACTCCGACCGACCGTCCGACACTCGTTGACGGTTCATGACCTCCGGGTCGAGCTGGACGCACTCGTCGATGATCCGGTCACTCGCTCGTTCGAGTGCGGCGAGCCATCGGTCGGCTGACATGTTCGGCACAACCGGTTGGAGATCACAGATCGTGCGCACGATGTCGGCTCGCGCCCACGTCGACCCGCGAGCGGAGAGCTGATCGACGACACCGGCGACGGTGACAGCCGGTGCATGTGCTTCATCGAGGCTCGGCTTCGACACGAGGCGATCGACATCTTCGGCGGACCACCCAAGCCGGTTGGCCTCGCGTTGCCACCGTGTCTGCAGATCCGGGACACCGTGACCCGTCTTGCGGCTGCGGGTGTCGACGGCGGCTTGGCGTGTGAGTGCTGCTCGTTCGATGCTGGTCGGGTCGCGTCCCTCCCGTTGGCGGAAGTCGTCGAGCTTGTCGTCGAGCGCGTGCTCGACCTCGACGGTGCGCTTCGAGAACTGCTCCAACAGTTGTGCTGGCATGCCGGCGATCTCGGCCTGCCCGTTCTCGATCGGCTGCCACGCGACCCCGAAGCGGTTGGCGAGTTCCGATCGCAACACCGACTGATAGAGGCCACCGAGCATCCGCTGGTGCTTCTTGAGGAACCGGGCGTCGAGTGCGAGCCATCGGCCCTCAGCGGTTTGGACCTTTGCTGAGATGACGGCGTGGGTGTGGAGTTGTGGGTCGTCGGCCCGTGACGTCGACTGACGGAATGTCGCCATGATCAAGCCCTGCGAGTCAGGGTGCAGCCGGCGACCGTTCGATCGGATCCTGGTGGTCGATCCGAACCGTTCCAGGTAACCGAGCGCTGCGGTCACCGCGGCGTCGTGCGCTTCGAGGTAGCCGGCGTCACAGGTGAGCGCCCACAGCACACTCACCGACTTCGGCGCCGAGAACGTCGCATCGAACCCAGCGACGGCGCGCACCGTGCCGCCATCTTTTGTCACCCGGTCGACGAGCGACATCCCGAGCGGTGTCCCAGAAACTGGGTCACGGCCCTCGAGCAGCGCCTGCAGCTGTTCGCCGTTCACCGGGCCGCCGAGCCCGAGCAGGTCGGCCTGCCTGCCGCACCAGATGCCGGGCTGCTCGCCGGGCGCGTCGGTCAGGTACTGCGTGTAGTAGCCGGCCGACGCCGCAGCCGATGATGCGTAGAGCGTCGTCACCCGCAGCACGGCGCCCCTCCCCCGCCCGCGGGCACTTGTCTGTTCTTGAAGTGTGATGGTTGACGTGAGGTGTCGTGCATGGGAGGCCTCAGACCTGGCGGAGTCGGCGAGGTGCGGCGCGACGGGCGGCCGTCGGTCCGGTCAGCGTTGGCCGGGCTGTCGGGTCGGGATCGTCAGCGAACGCGTCGACGATGACCGGAGGCCATGTCAGTGGTCCGCCGACGATCTCCTCGATCGCGAGCCGTGGGAATCGGATCTGTCCACCGACGAAGGCCGACCGAATGCCAGAGTGACCGTCGGTCGTCCGCCACTCAGCGGCGAGTTCGTAGACCTTCGTCCGGCTGATCCGCAGGACGACGACGACCTCGGCGACGGTGAGCAGATCCGGCGCGAGGCCGGCGCTCCCACAACGGTCACATCGAGCAGAGTCCATCACGACGTGAAAGCACCACGACCGCCGCTTTCGTTGCATGACAATCCTGCGAACGCCTCGCAGCACGTGACATCATCTTTGATGTCAACCGGTCCGTTGAACTTTCGACCCGACCGAGGAGGACTTCTGATGAAGCAAACAACGATTGATGACGTGAAGCGACGACACCTCGCCGCTCTGACCGCCGACGAGCGAGCCGAGTTCGATCAGACCTACGACGCCACGCGACTCGCCATCGAGGTCGGCGACCAAGTGCGCACCGCCCGAGAAGCGGCCGGCCTCACTCAACGCGAGCTGGCAGCACGGATGGGGACGAGCCAAGCCGCCGTCGCTCGACTCGAAGCCGGGGGAACCGGCGCGACGCTCACGAGCCTCCAGAAGGTCGCCGGAGCGTTGGATCTGAAGGTCACCGTGGCGTTCTCGCGGTCAAGTTGACGGACGCACGCTTCCAGGGACCGGAGTTCACCGTCCGCCCAGCGCCTGGTCCAACCCGTTCTTCAGGGAACCACGGCCGGGTCGGTGACGCGACCGATGAAGAGGATCGTTCCTGCGCCTCGGTCACGGATCAGGTACAGGAAGGGGCGGTTGACCTCGATCGTGGGTCCGTGCGAGTCCGCCATCTCACCTCCGGTCGCGGCGGCGGCGCGTGTGCCTTGCTCGTCGACCTCGACGACCGCTTCGTGTTCGACCTGGTCGAGGAAGAGTCCGCCACCCTCCGTCATGCCGGAGAAGTCAGCGCCGCCACCGAACGCTGCCGGCATACCCAACCCGGTCAGAACGTCGTTGAGTTGTACGTGGGTGCGAGCGGTCCACTTCGGCAATGACAGATGGATACCGCCGTCGGTGATGCCATCGATCACCGCAGCGAGTGACTCGGTCGTCAACTCGGATTCGAATGCAGCGAGGTCGTTCGGGACGATGACCACCATCGACAGTGCACCACCTCCATAGGGCACCTCCACCGCCAGGGCGTCCTCCGTCCACGCCGACGGCAGGAACTCGTCGTAGTGCATCATCGGTACGTTCACCGTCGAGCCGTCGGCGCGCGTGAACGGCTCCGTGCGCGTCGCTGCCGGATCGAACGGAAACTCCCATGGCGCATCCAGCGCAACGGCATTGACCAACACCATCTGCGTCGACCCGTCGAACGACGCAGGCGGGAACAGCTCTGGGATCAGGTCGTTCGTTCGTTCCTCGACCCAGCCGTTGACCAGATTGCGCATCGCCTCTGGGTCGGCACCGAAGTCAGCCTCCGCCAGAGGCGAGCCGTACGCGCCGGTCAGCACGTCCAGGTAGTCGTCGAGCAACGCGAGACCCGGCTGCGTCCACACTTTGTTGGCAGCGGTCCACACCGTGGGGCTTCCGACCGTGCGTGCATCCAACGTGAGGTCGTACGCGTTGATGCCTTCGTGCCACGCTTCCGGCTCCAGGTCGCCAACGTGGAGGACGTCAGCCATCTCCGTTGCGGTCTGCCCTCGGGCGCCCGCGTAGATCATCCCGAGCGCGAAGGTGACGCTGTACGGGCTCACCACCGTGTTTCCAGCTTCGTCGGCGGCCACGGCGCGATAGAGGTCGACGGCGAACTCGTTCATCCCTGCGATGGCTGCCGTCGCGTTCCGACCATCCGCTCCACCATCGACCGACCGCTCTGACAACGCACCGAACCGCAGCGGCAACGCTTCGTCAGATATGTCTTCAGAGGGCTCGGTCGTTACGACCGTGGACTGCTCATCAGCCGGCCCGTCCGGGTGCGAATCGGCAACCGACTCAGGCGTTCGATCCGCGACGTCGTCGCCTCCACAGGCTGCGACGAGCACCATGGCAGCGAGCACTCCGATTCCCATACGTCTGCGCATCACGACTTTGACGTTAGTCGTGGCCTTCCAGTTCCCGGGTTCGGAAAGCTCGACCGAGAACTGACCGGTCGACCCTTCAGCCCCGCAACGACCCGGCGGTTGTGTGATCTGATAACATCCCGTCATGGGTGTGGCAGCAGAGCTGATTCGGGAGGCCAGGCAAGCCGCTGGCCTGACGATGGCCGAGCTCGCTGAGCGCGCGGGCAGCTCGAAGCCGACGATTTCGAGGTACGAGAACGGGCTGGTCGACCCTGGCGTTGAGACGTTGAACCGACTGCTCCACGCGTGCGGCCAAGAACTCCGGGCCCACCCGGTTGGACTGCCCGCGTCGCGAGAAGAGATCGGCCACCGGTTCGAAGCCCGGGAAGGCCCAACGGCCGACGATGTGACGCGGACGAACGATGGCCGGGAGTTGCGAAGCGCTGCCGACATCGAAGCGTTCGCCGCCGAACTGCGCGATGAAGGCCTCCTGGCGACGTGACCGAACCGGCCGACGAGTACGGCGAGCTCGACGAGACGAAGATCTTCCAGGCGCTCGACGATCACGGCGTCGAGTACGTCGTCGTAGGCGGCAGCGCGGCGATTCTGTGGGGTGCCCAACGTGCGACCCGAGATGTTGATTGCGTGGCCCACCAGACCGTCGAGAATCACCGACGGCTCTGCGACGCACTCCGACAGATGGGCAACCCGCGCCTTCGAATCGAAGGTGTCGACGACGCGGCAGCCATCGAACTCTCCCAGCAACTGTTACACCCGGACTTCTTCGCTCGGACCGCTGCCTCGACCTGGCGAACTGACAGCGGCAGTGTCGACTTCCTGAGCGGCATCCCCGACGCAGCCGGCGAATCAGTCTCGTACGACGCGCTTCGAGCGCGTGCCACGTTCGCCCCGACGGGCGAGTTGCGCATTCCCGTCGCCTCGCTCGACGACATCATCGAATCGAAGATCAGCGCCGACCGAGCGAAGGACCGCGAGGCTCTCCCCGAACTCAACGAACTCCGCCGAAGGCTTCGTCGATCCGACAGATGAGCCGAGCCATTTAGCAGTGCAGCCGAATGGTCGACTCGGCGAACCCGCGATCTGACAGGCGGTCGCGACGATGGATCTGATACATCGATGCGATCTGATACATCGCGAGCCGCGAGGCCGCGTCCCGATCTGGCCGCACAGGGGGTCGCTGATGTCGCCGACGACGAAATCGATGTATCAGAGATGTATCAATCCAGGGTGCATCAGGCTGTTTCAACCGGTCCAGACGGTGTCAGCCCGTCCGCGCATCACCCCAGCTCATTGGCACATTTCGACACGAACTGAGACAAATCGAAACAGGCTGATATTGCTCCTTTTCGGCTTTGGGAGCAGGGGGTCGGGAGTTCGAATCTCCCCATCCCGACTGGATCCGCCTCGGCCGGAGTGGTCAGTCGAGGTATCGGCGCACGGCGCTGATGGTGTCCGTGGCGGGCATCGGCCCACTTCGCACGATGTCGCCGGGCCCCGTCGCTTGGATCCACACGTGCTCCGAGACGGCGATGCCGACGTGGTTGATGGTCTCCGAGCCACGCCGCTTGAGGAACACGAGGTCGCCGGGCTGGATCGCCTCGTGCTCGAAGTCGACGGCGGTGCCCTGGACGGCCTGTGCAGCGCTGTAGTGGATCAGGTTCACACCCACCTGGGCGTAGGCGGCGAGCACGAGCCCTGAGCAGTCGAACGTGTCGGGTCCCCTCGTGAAGAACCGGTACGGCTTGCCGACCTGCGCGCTGGCGTAGGCGAGTACCTTCTGGATCCCCTCGTGCTCAGACGTGTCGGTCGCCGAGGCGGTGGCACCCGCGGGGAGTCGAAGGCTGCGCCCGGGCACGATCAGACTGTCCGCCCGCAAGTCGTTCAGGCTCAACAACGACGACAGGCTGACGCCATAGCGGCCGGCGATGCCCGACAGCGAGTCGCCCCAGACGACGATGTGGGTTCCGCCGGTCGTGGTGTCCGCAGTCGTGGTCGGGGTGGTCGGGACCGTGACGGTCGGGGTCTCGACGGCCGGGGTCGGCACGGCGGCACCCTCGGGCAGACGAAGCTCCCGGCCCGGCAGGATCAGGCTCGACACCTGCAGATCGTTCACACTCAGCAGCGACGA
>CAXAWD010000205.1:0-6706 GCA_963972325.1 uncultured Acidimicrobiaceae bacterium | reverse complement strand
CGACGAGTTCGAGGTCGAGCTGGAGCAGGCTGCCGAGGGGGTCGACGGGGCCGACCTCCCGGAGGCCGAGCAGGAACGGATGCGCCGAGCCGCCGAGGAGACCTTCGGGTCACCCGAGGAGCTCATCACCCACGCCGTCGACGTCACGTCGGTGCTGGCCCGCAAGCGGGCGGCCATGCAGGCCCACGCCAGCCAGATCGGTGCCGACTCGTTCTTCCTGGCCATGGCCGAGGAGGCGTTCGCCGGTGCGTTCGGCACCGAGTGGTTCATCGCCCGTGGTGCCCCCCGGGCCCCGGGTGAGCCCTTCACGTCGTCGCTGTTCGTCGGCTGATGGCAGGCTTGCCCGGCCCGTCCCCGACGGTGCCGACGCCCCGTCCGAACCGAGAGGTCCCCGTGAACCGCATCCTCCGCCTCGTGGCGCTCCCCGCCGTGGTCGGCGCCGTCCTCGTCGGCTGCTCCTCGACCACGGTCATCGATGCCGAGAAGGCCGAGACCGAGATCGAGTCGGTGCTCGGCGACGCCGGCGTCGATGCATCATCGGTGACGTGCCCCACCGACGTCGAGGCGGCCGAGGGCGAGACGTTCGACTGCGAGGTCACCACCGTCGACGGCGTCACGTTCCCGATGGTGGTCACGATGGCCGACGACGAGGGCACGGTCGACATCGCCTCGAGCCCCGATGTGGTGTTGATGACCTCACAGGTGATGCAGCTCGCCGCCGACGAGATCGCGGCCCAGGCCGGCGAGGACGTCGAGCTCCTGTGCCCCAGCGCCGCACCCCTCGACGCGGGGACGGGGTCGGTGGCCTGCACCGCCGAAGGTGCGTCCGGAGCCGGATCGGTCACCCTGGGCTTCGAGGACGGGCAGCTGGTCTCGGCCACGCTCGACTGAGCCGCCGCCCGACCGGGGCTCAGGCGCCGGGGACCTCGCCGGGCTCGAGGCCCTCGAGCGGACCCACGCCCCGGAACACGTGACGTTGGTCGTCGGAGCGGACGACCACGGCGTCGCCTCGCAGCGTGCGCCCGTCGTCGAGCACGACCATGGTGAGCTGGTGGGGCTCACGGGCGTAGGTCGGCCCCGGGAGGGTGGCGGCGACGCACTCCCAGTCGAGATCCTCGGCGCCCGGGTGGCGCACCACGACGAGATCGGCGTACAGCAGGTGCAGCTCGGTCCGCTCCACGTGCAGCGTGGCGACCGTGAAGCGGACGTGGTGCACGTCAGGAGGCGGCGGGACCCTGGGCCGGCACCGCCGCGGGTGCGGTGAGCACCTCGACGCCGGTGTCGGTGACGAGCACGGTGTGCTCGAACTGGGCGGTGCGGCTGCCGTCGGCGGTGACCGCGGTCCAGTCGTCGTCCCAGATGCGGTGGTTGCCGGTGCCGATCGAGATCATGGGCTCGATGGTGAAGACCATGCCCGGTTCGATGACCGTGGTGAACCGGGGTTCGAAGTAGTGCGGGATCTGCAGGTCGGTGTGGAACTGCTCCCCGATGCCGTGGCCGACGAACGCCCGGACCACCTCGTAGCCGTGGGCGTGGGCGTGGGTCTCGATGGCCCGCCCGATCTCGTTGAAGGGCCGGCCGGGCCGGACCGCGTCGATGCTCGGGATGATTTTCGGTGTCGGGGTGCTGGCCGCATTGGTCTGGACGGTGCGAGGCCACAGGGAGGAGCTCGTCTCGCAGCTCAACTGGGTTCGACTCGCAGGGCTCGTGGTCGTCACCGGAGGGTTGATCGAATACGCCGCGCTGACCGAGAACGATCCCGCGGCATCGCTCGGCACATTGCTCAGCACCAAGCCTGGCCTGGCGACAGCCCTCAAGATGGTGGGCGGTCTCGCCGTCATGTTCGGGTTCCACGAGCGCGCTGGGCGGATCATTGCGCCCGCCCGTTCACTCTCGGCTGCTGTCGCCACCGACCTTGCGCCTCGCACCGATGTCGGACCGATCGCGCCAGTGCGACACGGTGACCGCGTCGACGAGCACCGTTGGACACCGACATCGACTGCAGCGTTCGGTCTGTTCGGCTACGCATTGGTGCTGATCTCGTTCTGGTTCGACGGTCACACGGTGAGCAAGGGCCCGTGGGCCGTCCACTCTCTCGTCAACCTCGTACACCTGGGCGCCGCCGCAGTATGGGGCGGCGGCGTGTTCGCCATCACGACGATTGCGTGGATGCGTCGTCGGCGATCAGAGCGGGTCGGTCTCGCTGCGATGGTGGTTCGGTTCTCCTCGATCGCGACCGTGTCGCTCGCGTCGGTGATCGTCGCAGGTCTGGTGATGACCTGGATGGTGCTCGACTCGCCGGGCGATCTGTTCGGGACCCCGTGGGGTCGCATCCTGCTCGCGAAGACTGCCGTGGTCGCGGTTGCGGCCGGCCTCGGCGGGTACAACCACTTCCGGCTGCGCCCGGAACTCGAGGAACGACCTGACGACCCGAACCTCGCCAGGGAGCTGCGCGTCAGCCTCTCGATCGAGTCCGCTGTGTTCGTCGTCATCGTCGTCCTCACCGCGATCCTGGTCGCCTCGGCCACCTGAAGTCCCGGCCACCGCACCGGATCGAGCCGGCACCGCGCACACTCGAGCGACCGGTGAGGTCGCGCCGGATGACGCGACCCCACCGGCCTGGTCACACGTTGATGGTCATCTTCATGCCCGCCTCCCAGTGCCCGGGCTCGTGACACCCGATCATCGTCGCTCCAGGCGACTCGAAGGTGTGCATCATCTCGACGGTCTTGCCAGGCTCGACGACGACCGAGTGGAGCTCGGTCATTTCGCCGTCGTGGGGCATCGAGCCCGTGCCCATGCCGTCGTGAGTTCCGCCCATCTCCGCCATCTCGGCGTGGTGGGCTTCCTGTTCAGCCTGGTTGCCGAAGACCGCTTCGTGACGGACGGCACCGTCGTTGCGGAACACGAATCTGACCGTTTCGCCGACGGTCGCGTCGACATCGGCAGGCGTGTAGGCCATGTCGGTCATCGAGACCTCGATCGTGCGAGGTTCGCCGGAAGAATCTCCGGCTGGGTCGCTGTTGGCGTCGCTCCCGCAGGCTGCGAGGGCGACGGTGGACGCGACGATGAGCGCGAGTGCTCGTTTCATGGTGCTGTTCTCCTTGGTTCGAAAAGTGGATGTTGGGTACGAACGTTCAGGAGAGTCGCGGGACCGGCGGATCCACATCGGCCGGGCAACCGGTGCTCATCGCCGCTGGCTGGGTCTCGTGGGAGTCCGAGACAGCGATCGACGACGGCTCGGGGAAGTGCAGATCGACCGAAACGACGCACGCAATGCCTGGGTGGCTGCCCGCCATCGACGTGCTCCCAGAATGGTCACTGTGGTCCCCGAGTGGTGTTGAGTGCGGCCCTGACTCCGCTCTTGGGTCGACGTGCCCGGGGTGGGCGGTCGGCGGCTCGTCGAACCCGACGATCGACGGCTGGGCCGCGCTGTGCGCACCACCGCCTGCGATGCCGGCAACGCAGGCAATTGCTCCGAACAGCAGCCCCACCGCCACGGCCACCAACACGACCCACTGCGAGAATGGTGTCGACGACCGCGACAGCGCCAGCCGAGGGGTTCGATCGACAACGATGCCGGCCATCGGCGCGAACGCTAGTGCCGCGCTCGATCGGTTCCACCGCGTCCTGGAAGCGCAGCTCCAGCTCATCGGGGCCGAGCCACTACCTCCCTCCAGATGCCCCAACGCCGGAGTTCGACGACATCGAGGTTGGCCTGTGCGATGTTGTCCTCGGTGCGGCGGTTGATGTTCGGGCCGATGAGGCGGCGCACGATCGGGATGATCCGGTCGAACAGCCACCCGAGCAACAGAGTGCGTGGTCGGACGTGCTCGAGCAGCAGCACCTGACCATCGGCCCGGACCACTCGAGCGGCCTCGCGAAGGCCGGCAACCGGGTCGGCGACCGAGCAGAACATGCACGTCGCCACGACGGTGTCGAAGGTCGCGCCATTGAACGGCAGCCGTTGTGCATCGGCCACCTCGAAGCGGACCGGCACGCCCAAGTGTTCGGCGCGGTTCCGCGCTCGGGCGAGCATCCGCACCGAGGTGTCGATGCCCGTCAGGTCCACGCCGGACGGGTAGACACCCAGGTTCCGACCGGTTCCGACGCCCACTTCGAGGGTGGCGCCGTGCGCTCGTGCGAGCAGGCGGTGTCGGCGACGATCGACGCCTCCCAGGCGATCCATTGGCCGATCGATGAGATCGTAGAAGCGAGCGACCCGGTCGTACCGGGCCGTGACGTCGGCCTGGCCGCCGGTCCGTGTCGTCGCTTCGCTCATCTGAGTTGCTCGACCCGTTCCCGGTACTCCTCGGTCGTGAGCTCACCTCGCGCGTAGCGTTCGGCGAGGATCTCACGGGCACGATCGGCCGGGTCCTTGGGCGGCGAGGATGTCGCGCCGTTCCCGGTGGTGGCTCGCACGAGCCACACGATCAGGACGACGAAGAGCGCCATCATCGCGATGCCCCACAACCACATCCATCCGCCACCCCAGCCGTCCATGTGGTCCCAGCGGTCATCGTTGATCGTCGCCAGCAGTCCAACGAACAGAGCCATGTCGTTCTCCTTCCGTCGTAGAGTTATCTACGACATGTTGTCGTGGTTCAACGATCGCGCACTCCCCGCCCTCGGGGTAGGGACCAATGCCCTTACCCCTATGGGGTATGCGTGATGGGCCGTCAGGCTGGTGCCTCGGTCCGTGCGAGCGCTTGGTCCGCTGCGCTGGTGGGCGGTCCGCTCGCGCTGTGGTCCGCCATGCACGGGTCGGCGATGGCTGGCTCGGGATGGACAGCGCCGCGCTCCAACCGGCGACCGTTCGGTCGGCTGTGGGCGCGATCGTTGGGACCGGACGGCGATGCAGTGGTGTTGCTGCACGGTCTGATCTCGACGGGCGATGTGTTCGGGGCCGCGTATGAGCAACTCGCGTCCACACATCGGCTGCTCGTGCCCGACCTGCTCGGGTTCGGGCGCTCGATGGACGAGCAGCGCTCGTCGTTCGGCGTCGACGCCCACCTCGACGCTCTTGATGAGCTCGCAGAGCGCTCGGGCTTGTTCAACTCCTCGCGGTGGACGTTGGGAGCGCATTCGATGGGCGTCTCGCTGGCACTTCGTTGGGCGATCCGACACCCCGATCGCGTGGTTCGTGTGGTCGGCTGGGGAGCCCCGACCTACCCGACGCCTGAGCGGGCGCGACGGCACGTGGCCGGGAGCGCAATGGCGAGGCTGTTCGCGCTCGATACGCCCATGGCCGCGCGGGCCTGTGCCTTGAGCTG
The DNA here is from genome assembly GCA_963972325.1 of uncultured Acidimicrobiaceae bacterium. Taxonomy (GTDB): domain Bacteria; phylum Actinomycetota; class Acidimicrobiia; order Acidimicrobiales; family Ilumatobacteraceae; genus Ilumatobacter. Next base: position 1,433 of record CAXAWD010000205.1, on the reverse strand, counting down.
TCGGCACCGAACGGTCGCGGGATGGCTGAGCGCTGTCGCGGAGCCCCAGCTCCCCGTCGCGGTCGCGCGGCAGGCGCCGCTCCACACGTGGCCCGCCTACCGCGACGCGATTCGATATCTGGTGATCGACGTCGACTGGGAGGAACTCGTGACGACCTGTGCACGCCTTCGGGTCGATATCCGATTCGTGTGGGGGGGAGCGCGACGCGGTCGGTGACCGGGTCTACGCCGAGCAACTCACATCAGGCAGGGCTGGGCGCGTCGATGTGCTGGACCACGGCGACCATCGACTGCCGCTGACGAGCCCGGCGATGTGCATCTCCCACCTCACCGACGGGCTCGGGTGAGGTCGGTCAACGAGTCATAACCCACTGCCCTGTGTCCGCGACGAGAGCGACGAAGCCGACGAAGTCAAGTATCGACGAAGCCACGGCCGCGATCGGCCGACTGCTCCGATCCTGACCGCGACCGGTCGACGAGCGACGTAGACCGCGTCGCAATCACCGAGCTCGGCTACTACAATCTGTAGCTGGCCGCCACCTGGCCACCTGCGTTTGCCACTTCCCATGCCCGTAGATCCCGCTCGTTCTCCGTCACGGCTCGCCGACGCCCCCCGAACGCCGTTCTGGCGTCTGCACGTCGCCGTGGGAATGATCGCCGTCGTCGCGACCGCTTGTGCCACCACGGTGGCGAGCGGCGAAGCGGTCGAACCTGACCGTCCGGCCACGCAGGAACAGGCTCCGGCCCTCGACGAGTCTGCCGCGACGAGTTCTCCGAGCGAGCCGCCGCCGGGGTCGGGGACGGCTCCGGCGACCACGATGCCGGCCGAATCGACATCGACGGTCGAGACGACGGCAGCCAGCACGACCACCGCACCGACGACCACAACCACGACCACGACCACGACCACGACCACCGATCCGCTCCGCGGCGTTCACGCCCCAGCATGCGTTCGCATCGCCGAGGAGGGCGGCTTTGAGGTCGTGGACGCCGAGGCCGGCCCGACGAGTCTCTGGATCGAGAACGGGTTCCGCGACGCTCCCGCGATCGGCGACTTCGTCGACGTGTGCGTCGACAACGGCATCAACGACATCACCGGCGACCCGGCTCTGCGCCACGACGATCCGGCGGTCATCACGGCTGTCGCCGATGACGTTCGACGGCAACAACAGAAGCTCAACGAGCTCTTCGCACCGTACGCTTCGACGCCGCTCACCGTCGATGGCATCTCGGGACCGCTGACCGGCCAGCGCCTCTGTGCGGCCAGAGTCGCACTCGGGCTGGATCCGTCCGTGACGGACCTGCAGCCGGGCTCCGATGAGCACTCCACGCTGTTGGCCGCCGCCGAGTTGCCGACACCGGCGTCGACAGCGACGGCGTCCGACCGGTGGGTGCTCATCGATCGTACGTGCCAGTGGATGTTCATCGGCTCT
>CAXAWD010000204.1:0-6711 GCA_963972325.1 uncultured Acidimicrobiaceae bacterium | reverse complement strand
GCGGAGATGTCGGCGGAGTGCGTCCGTCAGAGTCCCAGGCGACGGATTGCCTGGTCGTACTCGACGACCTCGATGCGTTGGTTGTCGGCCATCTTCGATGCGAACTCCCGAATCTCCGCTCGTCTGGCGCGAGATGCGGCACCGTCCGCCATGTGGACCCCACCGAGGTGGTGGTCCGACATGATGTCGAAGAAGAGCCGGTCCGCCTGCGGTCCGTTGGCCGCCTCGAGCTCGGCGAGCCGATTCGGACTTTGCATGCCCGGCATCTGTTCCACGGCGACGGGCATGCCCATCCAACCCATCGCGGTGCGGCCGGGGCCACCGCGCTCGACACCGGCTTCGTCGAGCCACGCTTCCATTCGTTCGATGTCGCGTTCTTGGAACAGGATCACTTCTCGTGCGTACGGCCTGGCGGCGCCGTCGGGGTTGTTGTCGAGGTAGATCTGCGAGATCACCAATGCCTGCTCGTGATGGTCGATCATGTCCTGGAGGAACCCGATGTCGGCGTTGCCGTACGGCTCCTCGCTCGTGTCTGTGGCAGCCCATCGTGCCCCGGCGACGAACACGACGACGGCGACGATCGCGATCACTGCGACGGCCATGCCGATCAGAATCCGACGAAGGACCTCATCAGAAAGGGTCTGCTCGTCAAGCTCCACATCGTGGTCCGCCGATTCCGGCGGACGGGTCGCCGTACGGTTCATCCTGCTACCTGCCTGGCGTCGGAGTGCGCTTGGGCGGCGCAGGCAGGGCGGGCTCGGGCGAGCCGCGATCGGATGGCGCCGACCGGACAAGCGCCGACGCCGACGGCGTCCGCGTTCGGGGCGCGAAGGACGTGGGCGACTGGTACGGCGCGGGCGACGTCGATCACGCTGACCAGTGTGCCGCGCCGGGATGACGCCGACTACTCGGGGTGCCTCGCCTTATCACCTCAAGCCGGGCCCCACCAGGTCATCAGGGTCGCGCCACCTTGCAGTTCGATGGCGTTCTGATAGCGCAGGGAACTCCGACCGGGCAGGGCGACACCAGTATGTGCATGGACTTCAGTCAGGCGAACATGGTGGTGTCGACGCGCGGGCCTGGTCCTGATGCGGACACTGACCACCGACGAGCCGCTCGGCGACTCATCGAGTCCTCCCCCATCCTTCGTAACGCCTCCGACTCCGACAACCTTGACAGCGAGCATCCGAACGTGAGCCTTCCCAACACCCGTCCACTTCTCCTCATTTCGATCGGCATCATCGCAGCGGTCATCTCCGTCCCGAGCGTCGCAGCTGCCCACATCGACCCCGACCCGACCGAGGCCCAAGCGGGCAGCACCGTCTCGGTGGGCTTCACCGTCGAACACGGCTGCGACGGTTCCGCAACAGTCGGCCTCGACATGCGTGTCCCCGACGGTGCCACAACGGTGGTCGCCGAGCCACCCGCCGGCTGGACGGGGGATGTCACCGAGCGCGTCGTCACCTTCCAAGGCGGCCCACTTCCCGACGATCAACCACTCACGTTCCGTGTCCGTATGAGCCTCCCACCGACCCCCGATACGACGGTTTACTTCCCGTTCGTCCAACGATGCGAGACCGGCGAGATCCGCTGGATCGACATCCCGACCGACGGCTCGGGCGACGACCTCGACGAGCCGGCACCCGGGATGCGACTGGTCGGACCGGTGGCAACGACGACACCTGCCACGAGCCCGCCGGGCACGAACCCACCGTCAACTACCGAGCAGCCTCACACCACACCGACGACGACATCGGCTCCGACCACCACCGCTGGGGCCGCCGCCGCACCCTCGACCACGGCGGCATCCACGAACATGCCCGACCCGCCCGATACAGCCCCGATCGAGTCGCCCGCCGCCGAACCCGCTGCGTCCACGGACGCCGCCGCCGGTTCCGTGGTGTTTGCGTTGGTCGTCGTCGCGATGTTGGTGATCGCCGGCATCGTCGTATGGCAGATCAGACGCGCCAAGCGATGACACCGTTGCGCTGGCCGGCCACTGATATTGGCGACAATTCGGGTGGTCCACCCGACGGCTATGTGATCGAGGGTGACGTGCCAGCGGATGCGATCGAGCGGTTGCTCGCCGAGCGACCCGAAGCGATCGGGCGGACGCGGTCCGATTCGCAAAGCATGGGCGACGAGGGGACCTGGTCGCAGCGACCGGTGATGTTGATCGGTGCCGACAGGACACCGACCAGCTGGATGTTCTGAACCGATGGATGCGATGATGCCCGCCGCTGACACGGAACTCGGTGGTCGTGCAACGCGACCCCTCTGGCATGGAAGTCGACCACGTGAAAGTTTCCCGGCGTATCCCGGGCAGAACTCAGGGCCGCGTCCGCTCTTTGAGAGGCACGGTCGACCGATGAGGCGTTGGTGCCGTCTGGCCGTGGCCGGGCTCGTTGCCGGGATCATGGTGCTGGCGGCACCTGGCGCGGTGAGCGCGCACGCCGACCTGGCGACGTCCGACCCGCCGGCCGACAGCGTGCTCGATGTCGCACCGACCGAGATCGTGCTCACGTTCACAGAGGCCGTCGATCCCACCGACGATGCGCTCCGGATCGTCGATGCCGAAGGGGCGGCGGTCCCACTCGGGCCGATCACGCAGGAACTCGGTGCGGACACGATCACGGCGCCGGTCACCGAGCCGCTCGCCGACGGCAGCTATGTGGTCGCCTGGTCGGCTGTCTCGGCCGACTCGCACCCGATCAATGGCGCGTTCGTGTTCAGCGTCGGCGTGACGAGCGGCGAGGTCGACGAGTTGATCATCGGACTCGGCGAGTCCGCTGATCCCGGTGCCGACAGCAGCGCGACTTGGCTCGCTGCAGGCCGGTTCGCGAGCTACGCCGGGATCGCGATTCTGGTCGGGGCTCTCGGTGCGGCGGCGTTGCTGGCACCGGGCAATCTGCCGTCGCGCCGCATCGGCAACCTCGCGTTCGTCGGGGCCTACGTCGCGATGGCAGGCACGGTCGTGATGATCGGTGCACAAGCTGACGTGATCGGTTCGTCGTACGCTGACTGGGCAGCGGTCGCGGCTACCAGGTCGGGCCGCTGGTGGGTGGTACGCCTCGTGCTGGTGGCAGCTCTGACGATCCTCGTTCCGTGGCGGCGCACCCTGGTGCGGCGTCGCACACAGGCCGTCGCCGCCATTGCGGTCACCGGCCTGTTCGGGGTTGTCGCCGCTGGCGGCCATTCGATGTCGGGCCGCCACGTCGCCGTCGCGTTGGCGGCGACCGTGGTCCATCTCGGCGCGATGGCACTGTGGATCGGCGGGCTCTGTCTGGTTGCGTTCGGCGTCGAACGCAACCACACCGTTTCAACCGCCGTGCGCTTCTCTCCGTTTGCGTTGGGCGCCGTCGTTGCGCTCACCGTCACCGGCGCGGTCAACGGTTGGCGCCAAGTCGGCGACATCGGTGCGATCACCGAATCGAGCTACGGACGATGGCTGATCGTCAAGCTCGTCGTGGTCACGACCGTCGTCGCCGCGGCGGTGGTCGCCCGACGTCTCGTCCGCCACCCCGCCGCCCTCTCGGTCCCCGCGCCAGCCCCACTCGGCAGCGTCGGCGACGCGGCCGCCGCGCCGCCCCCGATCGCACCGGCGGTAAGACGCACGGTGTCGGTTGAAGTCGCTGGCATGGTCCTGGTCCTGATCGCCACGGCCGGCCTCACGGGAGCCAACCCACCGAGGCAAACCACGGCCGCGAATGCCGTCGATGTCACCGTCACCGCCGAGCGCGACGATCTCCGAGCCCAGATCGACCTACTGCCGGCGGTCACCGGTGGCACCACGATGCACGTCACCGTCGCCTCCGCAAGTGGCGTCGTCGAGCCAGCCGACGAGATCACCGTGACCGCAGAACTGGCCGATCAACAGGTCGGCCCTCTCGAGATCCCGACCGTCCCCGCCGGACCCAACCACGTCACGACAAACGAAGCTAACTTCCCGCTCGCCGGCAAATGGACCCTGACCGTCACCGCCCGCTTCGGCGAGTTTGACCAAGCGGTACTCACGGCCGACGTCGACATCACCGCACGATGAGACGGGCGACGCCGCCCTTGCTCGGTGGTGCCGTAGCGCGCGTAGCGGCGTTGGTCCCCAGGAGCCGGTTGTTGCACACGGTGGCACCGACGTGGACCTCGCCTCCGACTACCGCACCCGCATCACCAATGACACGAACGTCGACCCGCTCCAAACCCGCACCATCGGCCTCGACGGCATCATCGTGGTCACCTGGGACGGCAGCGGCAGCCGTGTCGTGACACAGCGTGACTGGTCAAGACCCGTTGGCGATGACGCCGATCTCGGCGAGTTCGTGGGGCACCGACGACAGCGCCGAGGCCGAGCCAGCCGAAAGCGGCGACGCCGATCAGCACGCCGATGATCAGCGCGGACAGGCGAGGTTCTGGATCATGATCCAGAAGGTGCGCACGGTTGATCGAAGACGTCGGGCAGATGGGTGAGCCGGCCACCCATGATCACTATGTCGGCGGCTTCGATCGCAACGTCGATGCCTGCCGGGCCCATGGCGAGACCGACTCCGGCAGTCGCCAACGCCGGCGCGTTGTAAATGGCAGTTCGCGTCACGTCGAATTGTCGGGGTTCATCAGTGACACACACGACCGAAAGTTTCGTCATGATTCCGTTGGGTAATCGACATATAACCGTAACATATCCGAATGTCTTCGACACGGAAGCACTACATCGCTGCTCTCATCGGACTGTGCATCACTTCGCTCGGGTCCCAAGTCGCGAACGCCCACGAACGACCATCCACGTCGGAATCGGACGCCGTCGCGCCCCTCTACGCCTGCCCGGTCGCCGGCGCGAGCACCTTTATCGACAGCTGGGGCGACGCCCGCTCCTCGGGACGCCGACACGAAGGTGTGGACATGGAAGCCGATCACGCGACGCCGGTGGTCGCGGTGCGCGACGGATCGGCCGAGTTCAAGCGCAGCAACCTCGGCGGCAACGCCATCTGGCTGACGACCCCGATCGGTGAGCGCTTCTACTACGCACACCTCGACGATTGGGCAGGCACGAGTCGTGAGGTGCGAGCCGGCGAAGTGATCGGCTACGTGGGCCAGACCGGCAACGCTCGCGGCGACCACCTCCACTTCGAGGCGCGGCCCGGCGACGCCGCGGTGAACGCGTACCCACTGGTCGACGCAGCCTGCGGAACACCAGCCCGACTGCGTCCCAACCCAATCGCGGTTCGACCGCTCCTCCGCTGAGAGGGAGCCGCATGTCGCAGTCGCATGTGGCGGCGACGACATCGACTGGGACAGCGCGGACACAGCGACTCTACGTCGCGGAGTCAAGGCCTCGAAGTGGACGACTCCGTCAACTTCACGATCGCCACCTTGCTATCGAGTCGTCCCATCCGGCCACCATCCGACGATGGTCGGGCGGAAGAACGAACGACGCGCTCAGAACCGCGACGTTGTTCGCCACCGCCACCAGCCCAACGGCAAACGCTGTTCGTGATCGCGATATCGAGCGGGCGAGCGGCCAGAACGCTCCGCCGAGGTGCCGTTCTCGGACGGATCGACGCAGCGATTCTCAAGAAGTTCGGCGTAGCGTCGCGGCGGCTCCCTCGTCGTTGGTACGACATCGAACCTCGGGTAGTTCAGCGTTGCCGGTGAACTGTGGGTGCCCCAACTCGAACCGTCTCAGATTGTGTTGGTCCACAGTCGCGTTGGCGGCGTCGGTGGTGTAGGTAGGCGGGGACGACCAGGAGTGCGATTGCCGCTGCGGCGGCGCCGAATATGGCGATGCCGGCGAATGTGGCGATTCCGATAGCGCCGAGCACGGCCAGGATCGGCCCGATGCAACACGCGGCACATGCCAGCGCGGTGATACCGAAGAGCGATCGTGTGTCGCGGTTCATGAGGGTGCGCCAAAGGCTGCGTGGACCAGGTCGCGCGCTTCGTCGGGGGTGGTGACGTCGAGCGTCACGCCGGTGCGATCGATGCCGATGCGGAGGGAGAAGAACGAACAACAGTGCTGTTCGGCGTTCGCCAAGCGAGCGAGTTCGGCGACGTCGACCTGGTCCCCGAACACCAGTCGGACACCGCCGGGAATCTCCGAACGTGTCACGCCCTCGCCACCCACCAGGTCGTTCCAGTCGTGGAGACGTCCCGGCACCTCGTCGGAGCGCAACGTGCACGCGATCGGTGTGTCGTCTCGTGTGGGCTCGGAGGCCAACTCGATGCCGACAGACGCTCGTGCGGCCGTCGCATCGAAGGTGTCGGTGATGCATCCGCAGCGGTCGTCACATTGACCGAGCGGACGGTGGCGCTCGAGCGACGCCGCGGCCCGGCGCAGATCGGCGGTCAACGCGACCAGCTCGACGACCTCAGCCTGAGCCGCGGCGAGCTTGTCGGCGACCAGCGTGCGCAGCCGGTCCTGGATCGTTCCGCACACACCGCCGTCCCAAGCGGTCACCAGATCGGTGATCTCATCGAGGGTGCACCCCAACTGCTTGGCCCGGGCCACGAACTCGAGCCGCTCGACGGTGCGGACGTCGTAGATGCGGTACCCGTTGGCGGAGCGCTCGGGTGCCGGGAGGACGCCGATGCGTTCGTAGTAGCGCACGGTCGCCGTGGAGACCCCGACGCGGTCAGCGACCTCGGCGATCCGGAGTGAACTCGTCATGCCACCACCGTAAACCTTGAACCCAGCTGCAAGGTCAAGAGGACGATCCGGTG
>CAXAWD010000203.1:0-6722 GCA_963972325.1 uncultured Acidimicrobiaceae bacterium | reverse complement strand
CGCGGGCCTCGATCTCGGCTTCCTGGTTGCGCCACAGGAACGGCAGCAGGGCTCGCCAGATCGACTCGCCCTTCTGGCCGGTGGCACCGAGCTTCATGTTGTCGATGCACGTGAGCTTCGACAGCGCCTTGGTGAGCTGGAACGTGCGCACCATGCCATAGTTGGCGATCTTGTGCGCCGGCACGGCACCGATGTCGTGGCCGTCGAACAGGCGGGACCCGGTGTCGGGGTCGTCGAAGTTGGTCAGCAGGTTGAACAGCGTGGTCTTGCCGGCGCCGTTCGGGCCGATCAGTGCGGTGATCACGCCTCGCTGGATCTCGACGTGGTCGACCGACACGGCGGTGAGACCACCGAACGTGCGAACGACGTTGTCGGCGATCAGGATCGGATCGGGCTTCGCGACGCCGGGCTCCCACGCCACGTCGGCGAGAGCCGCCCGGGCCGCGTCGGGGTCGACGTGGTCGGACTTGGGGGCGGTGCGGGTCAGGGCGTCAGCGGTCATCGAGAGCCATCTCTTCCTTGGAGCCGAAGATTCCCTGGGGTCTGAACGCCGCGAGGAGCACGAGGCCGAGGCCGATCAGCATGAAGCGAACCTGCCCGACCTGGGCGCCGGACATGATCGAGTCGGGGATCACGTCATTGGCGACGGCTTCGCGGAGGAACGAGTCGGTGAAGTTGAGCACGCCGTACAGCAGCGCCGCACCGATCACCGGGGCGAGCACCTTGCCGGCGCCGCCCAGGATCAGCGCGACCCAGGCGAAGAACGTGACGTCGGTGATGAAGTTCTGCGGCTGGGCCGAACCGGTGCCGATCGCACGGAGCATGCCGCCGGCGGCACCAAGCATGCCACCGAGGGCCAGCGCTTGCATCTTGTACCAGTAGGCGTTCTTGCCGAGGCTGCGGGCCGCGTCTTCGTCTTCTCGGATCGCCTTGAGCACACGGCCCCACGGGCTGCGGATCAGCAGCCACACGAGCAGCACCGCCGCGGCGAGCGCGATCCAACCCACCAGCACGACCCACATCTGGTTGCCGAGCCACAGGCCCAGATACCGCTTGTCGTTGCTGAACGGGCTGAGATCGTAGAACGTGCGGGTGAAGCCGTTCAGGCCGTCGGAGGCGTTGGTGTACTTCTTGATGCTCGGCGTCGGCGACCGGAAGATGATGCGGAACATCTCCGCGACCGCGATCGTGACGATCGCCAGATAGTCGGACCTGAGTCTGAGGGTGGGAATACCCATCAATCCGGCGAGCACCAGCGGGAACACGAACAGGCCGAGCGGGACGCCCACCCAGAAGCTCCAACCGAGCGACGTGACGGCGATCGCGAGACCGTAGGCGCCGGCGGCCATGAACACGGCCTGACCGAAGTTGAGCAGGCCGGTGTAGCCGAAGTGGATGTTCAGGCCCATCGCGGCGAGCCCGAAGTAGATGAGGTTCTCGCCGATCAGTCCGCGGAACATGTTCTCGATGATCGATCCCCAGTCCATCAGCCGATCCTTTCCGCTCGTCCGAGCAGGCCTTGGGGTCGTACGAGCAGCACCACGATCAGCATCAACAGTGCGCCGACGTTCTTGAGGTCACTCGGGATGACCAGGGTGGAGGTCTGGATGAAGACGCCGATGATCAGGCTGCCGAACAGGGCGCCATAGGCGGTACCGAGGCCGCCGAGGGTGACGCCGGCGAACATCAGCAGGAGGATGCGGAAGCCCATCTCCCAACCGATCGCCTCGGTGGTGGCGAACAGCACACCGCCGAGGCCGGCGAGCGCGCTGCCGGCCACCCAGACCCAGGTGATGACCTTCTCGACGTCGATACCGGACGACTCGGCCAAGTCACGGTTGTCCGCGACCGCCCGCATCGCTTTGCCCGCCCGGGTCTTCTCGAGTGTCACGCCGACGCCGATCAGCACCACCGTGGAGAAGCCCATGATGAAGGCGTCCTTGGGGGCCAAGGTGAACCAGCCGAAGTTCCACTTCTGCTGGATCCGGTAGTCGCGGTAGAAACCGTCGCGGCCGCCGAAGATGTAGAGCATCACGTAACGCAGGAAGATCGAGAAGCCGATCGACACCACCAGCGCCGAGAACAGACTGGCGCCGCTGTTTCGGAGCGCCCCCCAGACGAGCCCGTTGAACAGACCTCCGGCGATGCCCGACATGATCACCGCCAGGACACCGGCGACGATCAGCGACGTCTCGAATCCGAGTGCACCGCTGGCGTGGAACAGATAGGCGGCCATGGCGCCGAACGTGACCATCTCACCGTGTGCGAAGTTGACCAGCGCCGTGGTGCCGTAGATCAGCGAGAGACCGATCGAGCACATGGCGATGATCAGGCCGAGCTTGAGACCGTCGACGAACAGTTGGATCGCCTTGATCGAGTTGTCGGTCTTGGCCGCCGCCTCGCCCAGCGGGAAGAGGTTGGGGCGACTGTCGCCGTCGTTGACGGAGAACGACAGCGGGTTGTTGTCGGGGTTGCGCAGGGAATTGCCCTCGGGCAGCGTCTCGACGACCAGCAGGGTCGAGTAGTCGCCGGCGCCGGGCAGCGGCACGCTCCAGTTGCCTTCGGCGTCGGAGACACCGCGGCCGACCTCGTTGCCGTCGGCATCGGTCACCACGAACTCGACGCCCTCGAGGAAGATGTCTTCGCCGTCGGCGTCCTGGGCGCGCAGGGTGCCCTTCACCTCGGTACCGGCTGCGTCTTCGACCGCTTCGTCGCCGCTGTCCTCCTGGGCGTGCGCCGGGCGGGCGACCCCCGCCACACCGACCGCCACGAGCAGGGCGACGAACAGCATTCTCAGCGTTCGCCCGATCGAGCGTGTGTCTTCGGGCATGGGCGATCCGGCTCGCATCGTGGACGGACTCTAGTCGGCTGACGCGCGCACGTGGAACTCATCCGTGACATGCGGCACACCGAGCGATGCTTCGCCACCACCGACGCCGGGGCGGGTCGTGTCGAGCACGACCTGCGTCGTCGCCCACATCACCGCGGTCGCCCCGGCGACGTGGATCCCGACGAGGAGTTCGGGCACGTCGTTGAGGTACTGGACGTAACCGATCGCCGCCTGGAGCACCCCGACGAACAACCACGTGGAGATCGGGGCGGCGAGCGAACCGTCGCCGGCACGACGGCCCCGGATGCGCCATGCGATCAGCAGGGCCACGCCGATCGTGATCATGACGGTCACACCGTGGACCCGAGCGACCGACGGAATGTCGAGATCGAGCCGTTCGGCGTTCTCGTCGCCCGCGTGCGGCCCCGCACCGGTGACGATCGTGCCGGTGAACAGCGCCACCCACGTGAGCGCGAACAACAGCCAGGTCATCCGCTGCGTCGGCTCGGTCACCACACGAACCCGCTCGACGTCGTCGGGTTCGCCGGCGCGACGGACCAACACGGTACCCACGACGATCAGCGCCATCGACAGCAGCAGATGGCCCTGGACCGCGAGCGGGTGCAGATCGACGAGCACCGAGATGCCGCCCAGGACGGCGTTGGCGACGACGCCGCCAGCGATCAGCAACGACAGGGTCGTGAGGTCTCGCCGTCGGGGCGCTCGCACGAACGCTCCGAGCACCGCGGCGATCGCGGCGAACCCGACGACACCGGTGAACAGCCGGTTGACCTGCTCGATCGCGGCGTGCTTCGAGGACACGTCGACGAACCGTTCGCTCGAACAGTTCGGCCAGTCATCGCAGCCCAACCCGCTGTTGGTGAGTCGCACGGCGGCCCCGGTGACGATGATGATCGCCAGCGCGACGAGCGCGACGACCGTGACCTGACGGTAGCGATGCGGCGAGATCTGCATGCGGTCGCCAGGCTACGGGCTGATCCGGTGTGTTCGATCGCCGTTGCGCCCGTCAGGGCCTGATCTCGTAGAACGCGTTCATCGGGTGACGGACGTCGAGGGTGGCGAACCGGGTGAATCCGGCCGCCTTCGCCATCTCCTCGGCCTTCGACGCGGGCAGACCCAGCGTCCCGAGCCCCTCGCCGCCGGGTTCCGACAACGCCGACGACATGCAGCTCAACACGCTGACGCCGTACAGCAGCGGCGCCATGGGATTGAGCGCGATGTTGTCCGCGAGCGTCTCGGCGGCGTGGATGTCGACGAGCAACCAGTGACCGTCGTCGCCCAACGCGGCTCGGATCGCCTCGATCGCCGGCGACGGGTGGGCCATGTCGTGGATGCAGTCGAACGTGGTGGCGAGATCGACCGATCCGTCGACCGGCAGCGGCTCGTCGCGCGGGTCGACGAACCTGGCGTTGGACAGCCCGGAGTCGGCGAGCTTGGCGTCGGCCCGCTCGAGCGCATGGCGCGAGATGTCGTAGCCGACGAACGTGCTGTTCGGGAACGCCTCGGCCATCAGCAGTACCGCTCCCCCGGCACCGCAGCCGACGTCGGCCACCGCCGCACCATCCCGCAGTCGTTCGACGACGCCGTCCATCTCCTGCAGCACCGTGCGGATCAGGTTGTGCCGGTTCCAGGGTTCGAAGCTGCGCTCGATGCCGACCGCGCCCTCGGGGCCGTGGCTGTCGTAGTCGTGGCCGACTCCGGTCGCGAAACTCTCCGGCATCACCTCGAGTGCTCGCATGGTCTGGGGCAGCCGATGGAACATCCCCATCCCGAACGCCGGGTGCTCGGGCGTGGCGAGCACGGCCCGCGCCTCGCCGGACATGGCGAACCGATCGGGGCCGTCGCCGTCGGAACTCAGCTCGAGCAGGCGTGCCGCCGCTTGGTTGTGGAGCCACTCGCGCACCCATCGTTCCTGCAGGCCGGTCGCCTCTGCGAGCTCGTCGCTCGTCATCGGTCCGCCGGGCTCGGCCAACGCCCGGTACAGGCCGAGCTGGTCACCGAGATGGATCATGCCGGCCGTGAAGGCACCCTCCAGCTTCGAGTACACCTGGAAGGAGAACGCTCGGAGTCGCTGCTGTGCATCGTCGGCCATGCCGCACGGTACCGAACCGTGCGGGCCGGATCGTCAGCGGCTGCGCCGGTCGGCAGGGATGTGTTCGGCGTTGGAGAGCGCGGTCAGGCTGAATGTCCAGCCGTCCTTGACCGGCAGCGCCTCGACGCGGCTGATCGACGCGTGGCCGAGCACGAACCGGTCCCACTCCCACGGCGTGGGGTCGAGCCCGAGCATGTGACCGATCGTGATCGAGTTCGTGCCGGCGTGGGCGACGAGCGCGATGCGCTTGCCGTAGTCACCCGGCGACCAGATCGGCAACTCGTGTTCGATCCGTTCGATCGACCGGCGCCTCAGGAACTCGGTGGCTCCGGTGTGGATGCGATCGGTGAACTCGCGGATCGATTCGCCGCCGTCGAGTCCGTGCCACCGTTCGGACACGTCTCGCCCGTTGAGTTCCGCGTACGCCTGCTGCGCCTTCTCGGCCGGGGTGCCGTGCCAACCCGGGTCGCGGATCTCCTCCAGCCAGGGCTCGATCTGTTCGGGCCGACCGAGCTGTTCGAACAGCGGAGCGGCCGTCTGCCTCGCCCGCTGAAGCGGTGAGACGAGCACCTCGTCGAACTCCTCGCGGGCGAGCACCTCGGCCATCCTCGCCGCCTGCTCGTGCCCCAGGTCGGTGAGGGGCGGGTCGACGACATTGAGCCCGTCTTTCACCCATTCCGGTTGGCCATGACGAATCAGCACGATCTCCACGGCAGCGACGGTACTCTCACGCCGTGCCCGACCCGACTTCACTGCCGTCCGGCTGGTTCCCCGATCCGCTCGACCGGTACGACCACCGGTACTTCAACGGCACCACGTGGACCTCCGACGTGAGCACCGGCGGGCAACGCTTCGTCGACCCGCTGGGCACACAGCCGAGCCCGGCCGGCGGGGGTGGCGGCGGACGTCCCACGAACGGGGCGGCCACCGCCGCCGTGGTGATGGGGTCGGTCGGTATGGCGATCGCGTGGATCCCGTTCATCGTGGTGATCGGTGCCGTCCTGGCCGTGCTCGCCGTGATCTTCGGCATCATCGGCATCAAGCGGTCGCGAACCTCCGATGTGGGCAGGGGCGCCTCGATCGCCGGCCTCGTGATGGGCAGCATCGGCGTCGTCGCGTCGGTCGTCGGTGTGATCCTGTCGGTCGCCGTGTTGCGCGAGGTGATTCGCTTCGTCGAGCCCGGCGAGTTGTCGACCGAGGTCGTCGCCTGTTCGGTCGACGGCCGCCGTGCCGACGTCACCGGAACCATCACGAACCTCGACGACGAGGCCCGCGAGTACACGGTCTTCGTCGAGGTCGGCGGCCGCACGGAAGTGATCGGCATCGACGAGCTCGAACCCGGCGCCACGACGGAGTGGTCGACGATCGTGATCATGCGATCGGCGGGTGACGAGTGCGACCCCGATCTGACCGTGCAGGGCCCGTTCCCGTACGGCATCGAGGTCGACCCGGTCGACTGATCGTCGCCGGCCCGGCGGTCGTGACACCGTCCGGATGGCCACGCCAGCTCGTAGCGTGTGGCGCGTGAACACGACGACACCGCCGACGAACGTCGATCCCGGCGACCTCGACGAGCACCGCGCCCGCTCGCTCGGTGTTCGGATCGGTCTCACGGTATTGGTCGTGTTGTTCGCTGCGTTCTGGACGTGGGCGCTGTTCTTCGCATCGAAGGAAGCCGTCAACCGGATCGAGGACCGGGAGTGGGCCGAGCGCGCCGAGCAGATCTGCCGGACCGCCAACGCCGAGCGACTCGAACTGGCGGACTTCCGCGTGATCGAA
>CAXAWD010000202.1:0-6732 GCA_963972325.1 uncultured Acidimicrobiaceae bacterium | reverse complement strand
TCGCCGCCGGTGGTGTCGATGACGAACACGTCGACCGCAGGGTCGGGCGCCGGGAACACGCCCTCGTCGTCACAGGCGATCAGAGCGCGCTCGACGCCGAGCGCGAAGCCGATGCCGGGCGTCGGCGGCCCGCCGAGCGCCTCGACGAGGCCGTCGTAGCGCCCGCCGCCACCGAGCGCGTTCTGCGCCGACTCGAGGGTGCCTCCGACGAACTCGAACGTGGTGTGGCGGTAGTAGTCGAGGCCGCGCACGAGCTTCATGTCGACCGTGAACGGGATGCCGAGTTGTCGGAGCCCCGACTGCACCGCCTCGAAGTGCGACCGGGCCTCGTCGGACCAGAAGTCGGCGATCGTGGGCGCACCGACGATGATCGGCGCGTCCTGCGGCCGCTTGGAGTCGAGCACGCGCAGTGGGTTCTTCGCGAGGGTGGTGCGGCTCTGGTCGGACAAGCCGTCGGCGGCGTCGAAGTAGGCCCGGAGCGAGTCGATGTATCGAGCACGGTCTTCGGGCTCACCGAGCGAGTTGACGACCAACTGCACCTGCTGGAGCCCGAGCCGACGGTAGAAGTCCCACCCGAGCGCGATCACCTCGACGTCGAGGAGCGGGTCGTCGACGCCGAGCACCTCGATGCCGACCTGGTCGAACTGGCGGTAACGACCGCGCTGTGGCTTCTCGTAGCGGAAGTTCGGGCCCGAGTACCAGGTCTTCCACGGGGTGAGCGGTCGGTGTTCGACGAAGGCCCGGCAGACGCTCGCCGTCTGCTCCGGGCGCAGCGCGACGTGTCGATCACCCTTGTCGACGAAGTCGTACATCTCCTTGGTGACCACGTCGGTCGCCTCACCGATCCGGGTGAAAACCCCCAGGTCCTCCATGATCGGCGGGATGATCTGTTGGTAGCCGGCGGACTCGACGACCTCGGCGAACACCGAGGTGACACGACGCCAGCGCGAGGACTCCGGCGCGAGTACATCGCGCATCCCGGGACTCGTCTGGAACGTCGGCACGGCTGACGAGGCTATCGGCCGCAACCCCTGGTCACGGTGGAGGTTGCGCTCGCCGACAGATCGATCGCCGACACGCCCCGGCTACCCTGACACGATGCATCGCGCCCTGCGTTCAGCCGTTCTCGCCGCCGCCGTGATACTCGTCCCGGCGGTCGCGCCGGCCACCGGAGCCGGCACCGGCGGTCGTCTCGCTCTCGAGCCGGCTTACCGAACCTTCGATTCCCGCTCCGGTCCCACCGAGAGCCGAGTGACCGAGCAGGCACTCGGCAGCGGAGTCCTCAACGTCTGGGCGCTGTACCCGACGTCTCCGGGCACGGCCGTCATCCACCCGTGCGATTCGCCGGCACCGCCCGGAGAGGCGACGTTCCGGCTCGACGACCCCGACGACGTCCGCTACGCCCGATTCGCGACCGCCGAGCCCGTGTGCATCAGCTCGACCGTCCCGATCCACGTCATCGTCGACCGGGAAGGCTCGGTCACCGAAACGCCCGAGCTCGATCGCAGCCAGTACGTGCCGTTGCCGCAAGCCGTCGACCTGTGGGATGCACCGACGACATCGGCGAAGCAGGTCGTCCGGATCCCTGCTCCGGCCGAGCTGTCCGGCGACGCCACCGCCGCTGTCGTCTCCCTCGAAGCCCTGGTTCCCACCGTCCCCGGCTATCTGAACGCGTATGCCTGTGACGGCGTTCGGCCCCAGGCCGCTGACATCACCTACGACCTCAACCGGGAGGCGAATGTCGCGTACGTCCCGCTCCCGGACGACGGTGACCTCTGCGTCTTCGTCTACGCACCCGTGCACCTCCGGGTCCGACTGCTCGGCGAACTGGCCGACGAGGGACCGAACCCCACGCTGCTGCCACCGTCGTGGAGATACGTGCCCGGCGAGATTCCGGCACCGTCCCTGCGCCCGATCGTCCCCGAGCGCATCCTCGACAGCCGCTACGGAATCGGCCGTGACGGCACCGCCAAGGTCGAACCGGACGAGATCGTCGAACTCGACTTCGGCGGGTTGGTCGGCCCCAGGACGACCGCCGTGGTCCTCAACGTCACCGTGTCCGAGCCTGAATCCGACGGGTTCGTCACCGCGTGGCCGTGCGGCGGCGATCGCCCGACCGTGTCCAACCTCAACTTCGCCCCGAACGAGACGGTGCCGAATCTCGTCGTCGCGAAACTCGGGCCGGGCGGGACGGTCTGTCTCTCCGGCATCAGCCGGACACACCTGATCGCCGACGTCAACGGCACGTACGAGACCGATGGTGGCCTCCTCGCCCAACCCGTCACCCCGGAACGTATTCTCGACACCCGCAAGGCGATCGGCGTACCCGGCACGGTGGCGCTCGAGGCCGGCGAAGTCCTGGAACTCGCCGTCGGCGGCACCGTCGTGCCCGAGACGGCCGGCGCTGCAACCGTGAACGTGACCGTCACCGAACCGGCCGACCTCGGCTTCGTCACCGCCTTCCCATGTGACCAACCTCGTCCGGAGGCGTCGAATCTGAACTACGAGCCCGGACAGAGCATCGCCAACCTCGTGACGGCGAAGCTCTCACCCGACGGCCGCCTCTGCCTGTACACGTTGGCGTCGACACACCTCATCGTCGACATCGCAGCCTGGTACGGCCTCGATCAACCCGCCGGCCTCGTCGAACTCCCGCCCGAACGGTTCCTCGACACCCGCATCGCCGTGGGTGTGCCGACCACCACCAAGGTCGCGGCCGGGACGTTCATCACCCTCGACGTCGCCGGCGTCGGTGATGTCGCGGCCGACGCCGATGCGGTCGTGATGAACATCACGGCGACCGAGCCGGAAGATCTGGGCTTCGTCACCGCATGGCCATGCGATCGATCCATGCCGGTCGTGTCGAACCTCAACTACTCGGCCGGCGAGACGAACCCCAACCTCGCAACGGTCAAGCTGTCCGCGCAGGGAACCGTGTGTCTGTACACCCTGGCGACGACACACCTACTGGCCGACGTCGCCGGATACCTCACCGACCAGACGGTCGAGGGTCAGTCGCTGACGTTGCAGTAGCACACGGAGTCGCTCAGGTCTCCTGGCCGGGGATGATGCGCTGCACGTCGTACACCGCATCGATGCGCTTGATCGTGTTGAGGACCGAACCGAGCTGAGCGGCGTTCGACATCTCGAACTCGAATCGCATCTTGGCGACGCGGTCGTTGCCGACGATCGTGTCGCAGCGGGTGATGTTGACCCCCTGCTCCCCGACCGCGTTGGCCACGTCGCGCAGCAGGCGCGATCGGTCGAGCGCCACGACCTCCACACCTGCCGTGTACAGCTCTTCGCGTTGGTCGCCGTCCCACTCGACCTCGATCATCCGAGCCGACTCGTCTTGGGCCAGCGTCATCGCGTTGGTGCAGTCGTGGCGGTGCACGCTCACGCCGCGCCCTCTGGTCACGTAGCCGACGATCTCGTCGCCCGGGACCGGCGTGCAGCAGTTGGCGAGGCGGACCATCAGGTCGTCGAGCCCTTCGACGTGAACGCCGGTGGTACCGGTGCCGTCGTCGTGGTGGCGTCGCGGTTCGAACACCGTGGTCGGGAGCTGCTCGGGCAGGTCGCCGCTGCGGAACAGCCGAGAGACGCGCTGGGCGACGCTGCGGGCCGACACGTGATGCTCACCGATCGCCGCGAGGAACGTGTCGACGTCGGTATAGCTGTGCTCGACGATGACCTCGGCGAACTGCTCGGAGTTCCAGATCTTCTGGACGGGGAGGCCTTCGCGGCGGAACTCGTCGGCGAGGTCGTCGCGACCCTGGGCGATCATGTCGTCGCGACGCTCACGGCTGAACCACTGGCGGATCTTGTTCTGCGCCCGGTGGGAGGCCACGAACCCGAGCCAGTCCTGCGACGGGCCGGCTGTTTCCACCTTGGAGGTGAAGATCTCGCACGTGTCGCCGCTGTTGACCTTGTCGTCGAGCGACACGAGGCGGCCGTTGACCTTGGAACCGATGCAGCGGTGTCCGACTTCGGTGTGGACCGCGTACGCGAAGTCGACCGGGGTGGAACCGACCGGCAACGTGATGACCTTGCCCTTCGGTGTGAACACGAAGACCTCGTCGTGCTCGAGATCGGTCTTCAGGTTCTGCATGAACTGCGCCGGGTCGCTGACCTCGGCCTGCCAGTCGATGATGCGGTTCAACCAGTCGATGTCGCTCGTCTTGCCGTCGCCCTTGTACGCCCAGTGCGCCGCCACGCCGAGCTCGGCCCGCTGATGCATCTCACGGGTGCGGATCTGCACCTCGATCGGGCGCCCCTCCGGGCCGATGACCGTGGTGTGCAAGCTCTGGTAGAGGTTGAACTTGGGCATCGCGATGTAGTCCTTGAAACGACCGACCACCGGTCGCCAACGCCCGTGGATGCTGCCGAGCGCCGCGTAACAGTCTTTGATCGAGTCGACGATGACCCGAACCGCGACGATGTCGAAGATCTCGTCGAACTCACGGCCCTTGACGACCATCTTTTCGTAGATGCTCCAGAGGTGCTTGCCGCGTCCGGTGATCTCGGCCTCGATGCCGAGCTCCTTCAGCCGTTGACGGAGCTCGGAGACCGCTTGCGCCAGGTACACGTCGCGTTCGGGTGTCCGCGTCGCGACGAGGTGATCGAGTTCGGCGTATCGCTTCGGGTGCAGCGCAGCGAACGACAGGTCTTCGAGCTCCTGCTTGATCTCCTGGATGCCGAGTCGGTGAGCCAGCGGCGCGTAGATGTCGAGCGTCTCCTGCGCGATCCGCTGCTGCTTCTCGGGCGGGACACCGCCCAGCGTGCGCATGTTGTGGAGCCGGTCGGCCAGTTTGATGACGAGCACCCGCAGGTCTTTCGCCATCGCCACGAGCATCTTGCGCATCGTGGCGGCCTGCTGGGCCTCGCGGGAGTCGAACCGGATCCGTTCGAGTTTCGTGACACCGTCGACGATCCAGGCAACCTCCGGGCCGAAGTGCTGTTCGACGTCGCCGAGTTCGATCTCGGTGTCTTCGACGGCGTCGTGCAACAACGCTGCGACGATCGACGTCTCGTCGAGCCCGATGTCGGCGACGATCTTCGCCACCGCCAGCGGGTGGTTGATGTAGCTCTCGCCGCTGGACCGCGTCTGCGACCGGTGGGCTTCGGCGGCCATGTGATAGGCCCGGTTGATCGTGTCGACACGCGCCTTGGGATGATGCCGGCGGTAGCTCGCCAGCAGCGGCGTCAGCTCTGTCGACGCGGCGGTCTCGTGGTGTCGCCGCCAGGGAAGGACGCGATCGACCGTTGCCATCCTGCTCCTAGAACGCCGTCAGGCTCTCGACTCGCCGACCGTCGAAGCGGGCGCGCCCGCCGAGGTTCTTGATCTCCAACAGGAAGCCGAAGCCGACGATGTTGCCGCCGAGTGTCTCGACCAGCCGACCCGTCGCGGAGGCGGTGCCACCGGTCGCCAGCACGTCGTCGACGATCAGGATGTTCTCGTCGGGGTGGATCGCGTCTCGGTGGATCTCCAGCTTGTCACGCCCGTATTCGAGGTCGTACTCCTCGCGGGCGACCGCCCACGGCAACTTGCCGGGCTTGCGCACCGGCACGAACCCGGACCGGAGCCGGTACGCCACCGGCGCCGCCAGGATGAACCCACGGGATTCGACACCGACGACGCGGTCGACATCGACGTCGTGGAACCGGGTGACGAGATCGTCGACGGCCCGACCGAACGCAGCGGCATCGCCCAACAGGGGCGTGATATCGCGGAACGTGACCCCGGGCTCGGGGTAATCCTCGATCGCCCGGATGTGGTCACGGACCCACGATGCTTCGACTCCCATGAGCCGAGGTTACCGAGCCGTGGCGGCCGACCGGTGGGTCAGCGACGCTTCTTCTTGCGCGGCCGGGGCGGATGCGACAACGCGCTCGCGATCTGCTTGGCGTCACCGGGGCCCGGCTGAGCACGCTCCTTGTTCTCCGAGCCGCCGGAGCCACCGTCGCCACCCTGGTCGTCGTCCTTCGACGTCACGGCGGCGGCACGCGTGCGCCGGCTCCCGATGTCGCCGCTGACCACCATCTCGCGGAGCGCCTCACCGACCGCCGGCGGGACGTTCCGGCCCTGCCAGGCGTCGCCACCGGCCTTCAGCAGTCCGAGCAGCGGCGCAGCCAGGAAGATCGACGAGTACGCACCGATCACCATGCCGATCAGCAGTGCCAGCGCGAACTCGGCGAGCGTGGCCTGCCCGAGCACACCGGCGCCCACGAGGAGCAGCGACAGCACCGGCACGACCGAGGAGATGCTGGTGTTGAGCGAACGCATCAGCACGTGGTTCATCGAGACGTTCAAGATGTCGGCGTACGGCGGCTTCTGGGCCGCGAACCGCGCCTCGTTCTCCTTCACGCGGTCGAACACGATCACCGTGTCGTACAACGAGTAGCCGAGGATCGTCAGGAACGCGATGACCGTCGGTGGCGTGACGATGAACTGGAACAGCGAATAGATGCCGACCGCGATCGCGATGTCGTGCAACATCGCGACGATCGCGGCGACCGCCATCCGCCATTCGAAGCGGATCGACAGGTACAGGGCGACCACCGCCACGAAGATGACGAGTGCGCGCACCGCGCTGTTGGTCACCTCCCCACCCCACGAGGCGCTGACGAGACTGACGTTGACGTCGTCGATGTCGACCCCGGCGGCCTCGGCGAAGGCGGCGCGCAGTTCGTTGCCCACCTCGGCCGGCTGGTCGCCGACCTGGACCTTGACGA
>CAXAWD010000201.1:0-6737 GCA_963972325.1 uncultured Acidimicrobiaceae bacterium | reverse complement strand
CCGGGCCTACGTCGACGTCGTGACGGCGAACATCACCGAGTTCCTCGCCACTCGCCGCTCCGTCGAGTACTGGCTGCCCGACCTCGAGACCGAGTTCCCCAGGTTCATGGACACGATCCGGGCGACGGGGCCGAAGGACCGAATCCTGGCCGAGATCGGCACACCGCACAATGCCAGCACGGTGTAGCCGGGAACCCGCGGCGTTCACGAAGCCGAGAGATTCGCCCATCGCCAAGCAGACGACTCCCACCGGTTCACCCGTCGTCGGAACGCGACACGACGGCGCGGCCAGTCGTTCACGGAGCCTCGGACGGTGACGCTCACGGCGCAGCCCGCAGAGACGGATTCGGTCTCCGCTCGTTCCATCTGGATCGGCGAGGAGCGTTCGCGCTCGTGGGGATATCGCAAATCACTGGACGGTCTTCGTGCCATCGCCGTCTTCGTCGTGCTCGGCTATCACGCCGGCATCGACGTTTTCGGGGCCGGGTTCGTCGGCGTCGATCTGTTCTTCGTGCTCTCCGGCTTCGTGGTCACCAATGCGATCCTCGTCGAGGTCGAACGAACCGGCTCGGTGCGATTGCGCCGGTTCTACGCGCGCCGAATCCGGCGGCTCATGCCGGCGGCCGTCACGACCATCGTCGGCACGTGTCTGCTCTACCTCCTCGTCTTCCCCCTACTTCAGCGGCTCGAAGTCGTCGGCGATGCCCAAGCGTCGCTGCTCTACGTCGCGAACTGGTATGCGATCTCGGAATCGAACGACTACTTCGCTGTGGCCGAGGACGCCAGCCCGTTCCTGCACTTCTGGTCGCTCGCCATCGAGGAGCAGTTCTACTTCCTCTTCCCGCTCCTGGTTCTCGTCCTGCTCGCCGCACAGCGGTGGGCCAACCACCGCCGAGCGGCCCTCATCGTGCTCCCGGTCCTGGGTCTGGCCTCGCTCGCGGCTCAGTTGACGCTCGGAGGCAGCGATGCCTCGCGCGCCTACTACGGCACCGACGCCCGGCTCTACCAGGTACTCGTCGGCTGCACCCTGGCGTACGCACTCACCAATCGAAGCGCGGTGCGCATCCGACGCTGGATTCCCGCCCTGGGCTCGTTCTTGGCGCTCGCGGCGTTCGGTGTCATCGCCACTCCCCAGATCGATGTGTCCGTATCGCATCGCGGGGTGGTGGCTGCGGCGGTCGCCGGCCTCTTGGTCCTCGCGCTCGAATTGGACGTCCAGGGACCACTGCCCCGTCTCCTGGCGCGCCCGACGATCTTGTACCTCGGCAGCATCAGCTACGGCATCTACCTGTGGCACTGGCCCGTGATCCTGACCGTGCGAGAGGTGACTGACCTCGGTCCCTGGCCGCTGGCGATCGTGGGTGCTGTCATCGCCTGTGCCCTCGCTTCGCTCAGCTACCACGTGCTGGAGGACCCGATACGTCGCAGCGCTGCCCTGACGAATCATCCACGTCTGGTGATCGGTGTCGGGCTCGCCGTTCCGCTCGTCGCCGCGATCACGGTCGTCCCCTCGGCCCTCCAATCGTCGGCCCAGCCCCGGGTGGCGAGGCCGGCTCCGACGCTGGAGATCTCCGGCCCGGCGGGCGACCCGTCATCGTTGGCCGCACCCGTGCCACCGATCGACTTCGCTAGCGTTCGAAACGCCCGTGTCCAGAGTCCGAGATGTGTCCCAGGCGACGTCGAGACGTGCTCGATCCGAGTGGGCGGCGGACCGACGGTCGTCCTCATCGGTGACAGCCACGCCCAGATGTACCTCCCCGCCATCGAGGAGATCGCCGAGCGCAACGATTGGACGCTGAGCGCCAATGTGGTGGCCGGGTGCCCGTGGCAAACCGGGCTCGTACCCCGTTCGGACCAGACACCGGAACGGCGCGAGACGTGCGCCGCCCTGCGATCACCGTGGTATAGGGGTGATCTCCCGCGCCTCGATCCGGACATCATCATCCTGGTGACGAGGTCGTGGGACGACGACGAGTTGGGCGATGTCATCCGCCCCGCAGACGCCGCGCTGGTCGACGCTCCTCTCGACGAGGTCCACCGGACCACCAGTGCTCGCACGGTCGACACCCTCGCAGCCGCTACCGACGCCACGATCGTGGTGATCGAGCCGACACCGCTGGCAGACTTCGACCCGCTCACATGCCTCTCGGGAGCAACCACCGTCGGCGAATGCGCGTTCGCGTCCGCCGCGGCGCCGACGGCTGAAGATGCCGCGTTGCGAGACATCGACCTGTCGGACGAGCAGGTGACGTCTATCGATTTCGACCTTATCGTGTGCCCGACCGAGCCGGTCTGCGTCCCTGTCATCGACGACACACCCGTCTGGCGAGACAGCCATCATCTCACGATCGACTTCGTTCGCCGGCGGGCCCGAACTTTCGAAGCGAAACTGTACGAGTCGGGCGCCTTCGACGACGTTCCGACCATGGTCGACGGCTGAGCCGGGACCGTTCGCTCGTTCCTCGTGCCGCGTCCGTACGGGTCAGGCGACGAACAGAGACAAGGCGGTGGTCGCCGTGACGACGGTCGTGATCGTCAACGGGAAGCCGACCCGGGCGAAGTCGGTGAACTTGTAGCCACCGAGGCCGAAGACCATCAGGTTCGTCTGATAGCCGATCGGCGACAGGAACGAGCACGAGGCGCCGACCATGACCGCGATCGCGATCGCACGTGGGTCGGTACCGGCCTCCGCTGCGGCCGACAGGCCAACCGGAACCATCAGCGCCGCAGCGGCCGTGTTGGTGACCAACTCGGTCAGCCCGATCGTGATGATGATCACGGCGGCGATCAGACCGGCGTCGCCGGCGCTCAGCACGCCGTCGGAGCCGAGCAACGACGCGATCTCGGCGGCGAGGCCGCTCGCCGAGACGGCACCGCCCAGGCTGATGGCGACGGCCATCGTGAGGACGACGTCGATGTTGACCGATCGCCACGCCTCCCGCGCCGACATCACACCGCCGACGACGACCACCAACGCCGCAGCGAGCGCCGCTTCGAACAGGGTGAGCCAACTGGTCGCCGCGGCGACGATCATCGCGAGTGCGGTGGCGAGCGGCAGCCAGGCGCGATAGCGCCGCGACGGCGGCGGGTCGTCGAGCGCGGCGACCAGTGAGAAGTCGGCGTCGCCCCGCCAGCGCGTACCGAACGTGGCGGAGGCCAGCACGAGCAGCACGTCGCCGGCCCGGAGCTGCAGACGCCCCAGCTGGCCGGTGAACTCGCCGTCGGCACGGTGGACGGCCATCACCGCGCCGCCGTAGCGAGTGCGGAACTCGGCCGATTGCAGCGTGGCACCGATCAGCCGGGAGCCCGGCGACACGACGGCTTCGAACACACGGGTACCGGGCCCCTCGGCGACCGCGAGCTGCGACCGTTCGAGGCTCGTCAGGCCGGGGAGTTCGTGCAGGTCGATCATGCGTGCCGAATCGCCGACGAAACAGCACACGTCGTCGGCGTCGAGCACGGTGTCGGACGAGGCGGTGATCGTCGTGACCGATCCGTCGGCGCCGGTGCGCTCGATCAGCGCGAGGAAGGCGCCCTCGAGCCCACGCAGGCCCGACTCGGCCACGGTCCGACCGTGGAGCGGCCCGTCGCGATCGACCCGCGCCGCCATCTGGAAGGCGCGTGCCCGCCGGCCGACGTTCGTGCTCGCGGCGACACGTTCGGGGAGCAGACGTGCACCGATCGTGACGAGCACGACGACGCCCACGACGGCGACCGGCAGGCCGACCGCGGTGACCTCGAACATCCCGAGCGGCTCCTCCCCCGCCTGCTTCAGCAGGTCGGAGACGACCAGGTTCGTCGACGTGCCGATCACGGTGATCGTGCCGCCCAACAGGCTGGCGAACGACAGCGGCATCAGGAACCGCGACGCGCTGACACCACGCCGACGACACGACCGGACGAGCCGCGGGGCGGTCATCGCCACGAGCGGCGTGTTCGGCACGAATGCCGAGATCGCTGCGGTTCCGCTCACGAGGCGAAGCAGCGAGCCCTTGCCCAGCAGCCGATCGACCAGCGCGTTCAGTGCCCCGGTCAACGTGACGGCGGCCGCCACCACGTACAGCGCCGCGATCGTCGCCGGCGCCGGACTGGAGAACCCGCTGAGGGCCACGTCCTGGTCGATGACACCGGAGAACAGCAGGGCGGCGACCGCCCCGCCGAGCACGATCACGGCGGGGAAACGGTCGCGTACCAGGACGACGCCGGTGATGATCAGGACGACGAGCGTGATCCAGGAGTCGGTACTCACGATCGTCCCATCACCACCGACGACGCCGACGTCACCGAAGGATGCCGCGCTCGCGGAGCACGGCGATCACGGCATCGGCCGCGTCCTCTGGCGCCATCGATGCGGTGTCGACGTAGACCTCCGGGTTCACCGGTGGTTCGTACGGTGAGTCGATCCCGGTGAAGTTGCTGAGTTCGCCTCGGCGGGCCTTGGCGTACAGACCCTTCGGGTCCCGGCTCTCGGCAACCTCGACACTGGCGTCGACGTGTACCTCGATGAACTCCCCGTCTCCGACCCGATCGCGGGCCAGACGGCGCTCGGCCCGGAACGGCGAGATGAACGACACGAGCACGAGCAGGCCGGCGTCGACCATCAGCCCCGAGACCTCGGCGATCCGTCGGATGTTCTCGACGCGGTCGGCGTCGGTGAACCCGAGGTCACGGTTGAGACCGTGGCGGACGTTGTCGCCGTCGAGCAAGTAGGTGTGGACGCCGAGCGTGTGCAGCTTCGACTCGACGATGTTGGCGATCGTCGACTTACCGGCGCCGGACAGTCCGGTCATCCAGACGATGCCGGGACCATGGCTCTTGAGGTCGGTGCGTGCGTCCTTGTCGACCTTGACGTCCTGCCAATGGATGTTGTGCGAGCGACGCAGCGCGAAGTGCAGCAACCCGGCGCCGACGGTGTTCTGCGTCAGCTTGTCGATGATGATGAACCCACCGGTGTTGCGGTTCTCCGCGTACGGGTCGAACGGGATCGGCCGGTCGAGGCTCAGGTTGCAGACCCCGATCTCGTTGAGTTCGAGCGTGTTCGCAGCGAGGTGATCGAGCGTGTTCACGTCGACCCGGTACTTCGGGTTGGCGATCGACACGCCGACCGTGCGGGTACCGATCTTCATGAGGTACGGACGCCCGGGGAGCATGGCGTCCTCGTGCATCCAGATGACGTGCCCCTCGAACTGATCGGCGACCTCGGCGGGTGCGTCGGCGGCGCAGATGAGGTCGCCGCGCGAGGCGTCGATCTCGTCGGCGAGGGTCAGCGTCACGGACTGGCCGGCGATGGCCTCGTCGAGGTCACCGTCCATGGTCACGATCCGGTCGACCGTGCTGGTCGTGCCGGCCGGCAGCACACGAACGGCGTCGCCCGGCCGAACCGTTCCGCCGACGATCTCGCCGGAGAACCCACGGAAGTCGAGGTTGGGCCGGTTCACCCACTGCACCGGGAACCGGAGCGGGCCGTCGGCCCGCTCGTCGTCGACCGGAACGGTCTCGAGGAACCCGATCAGCGTCGGGCCGTCGTACCAGTCGGTGTGTGCACTGCGCTCGGTGACGTTGTCACCCTTGAGCGCCGACATCGGGATGAACGTCATGTGCTCGAGCCCGATCTGGGCGGCGAACTCGCGGTACTCCGCCTCGATCTCGTCGAAGCGCTCTTCGGAGAAGTCGACGAGGTCCATCTTGTTGACGGCCACGACGACACGCTTGATGCCGAGCAACGACACGAGGTAGCTGTGGCGGCGGGTCTGGGTGAGCACGCCCTTGCGGGCGTCGATCAGGATCACGGCGACGTCGGCCGTCGAGGCACCGGTCACCATGTTGCGGGTGTACTCCTCGTGACCGGGGGTGTCGGCCACGATGAACTTGCGGTGCTCGGTCGAGAAGAACCGGTAGGCGACGTCGATCGTGATGCCCTGCTCGCGTTCGGCGGCGAGGCCGTCGAGGAGCAGCGCGAAGTCGAGGTCTTCACCCTGGGTGCCGACCTTGGCCGAGTCGGCCTTGAGCGCAGCGAGGTGGTCTTCGAAGACCAGATGCGATTCGAACAGCAGCCGGCCGATGAGCGTCGACTTGCCGTCGTCGACCGATCCGCAGGTGATGAAGCGGAGCAGCGACTTGTACTGGTGGGACCGGAGGTAACCCTCGATGTCCTCGGCGATGAGATCGGATGCGTGTGCCATCAGAAGTACCCCTCCTGCTTCTTCTTCTCCATGGACGCGGCGCCATCGAAGTCGATCACGCGACCCTGACGCTCGGACGTGGTCGCGAGCAGCATCTCCTGGATGACATCGGTGAGCTCGGTGGCGTCGCTCTCGATCGCACCCGAGAGCGGGTAGCAACCGAGCGTGCGGAAACGGATCGACTTCATCTCGGGCACTTCGCCCTCGTGGAGCCGGAAACGGTCGTCGTCGACCATGATCAGGACGCCGTCGCGGTCGACGACCGGGCGGGGTGCCGACAGGTAGAGCGGCACGATCGGGATCTCCTCCAGGTGGATGTACTGCCAGACGTCGAGTTCGGTCCAGTTCGAGATCGGGAACACCCGCAGCGTCTCACCGGGGCTCCGACGGCCGTTGTAGATCTGCCAGAGCTCGGGGCGTTGCCGCTTCGGGTCCCACTGGTGTTGCGGCGAGCGGATCGAGAACACGCGCTCCTTCGCACGTGACTTCTCCTCGTCACGGCGGGCGCCGCCGAAGCAGAGGGCGAACTTGTGCTGATCGATGAACTGCCTTAGG
>CAXAWD010000200.1:0-6770 GCA_963972325.1 uncultured Acidimicrobiaceae bacterium | reverse complement strand
GTGAGTGTCGCGATCCGCCCCATCCTTGACTGCATCACGACGAGGCTAGCGGCGGCTCGGGCCGGAGTCGAACGAAAAATCGAGCGCATACTCCCTGGTCATCGGCACCGGACGTCGGCGACCTGAGCGCAGTGCGGCCGGAACCGGACTCAACCCAGGTTGGCGAGGGCCGTCCGAGCAGCCGCCAGGTCGGCCTCGGCGGCCTCCAGCATCGCGCGGGTGTCGGCGACGATCTCCGGTTTGGCGTTGGCCAGGAACCCCTCGTTGGCCAGGCGACCGCGGAAACCGCCGATCTGTTTGGTCTTGCCGTCGATGATCTTCTGGAGACGCTCGCGTTCCTGGTCGAGGTCGACGTCGTCGAGCAGTCCGCTGAGCAGGATCTCGGCACCCTCGAACGTGATCGGGCTGACGACCGCGGGGCGCTCACCGGCGATGTCGGCCAGTTCACCGATGCCGGCGAGCACTTCGACCACACCGTCGGCGCGGTCGATGAGCGCCATGGTCTCGGCGGGTGCGTGCACGGTGATCTGCTTGCGGGGCGGGATGCTCTGGGCGCCGCGCACCGTGCGGATCGCGCTGATCAGTTGGTCGGCTCGCTGCCAGGTCACGATGGCGTCGGCGTCGTCGAGTTCGGCGGCGACGACCGGCCAGGCCGCGCCGGCCAGCAGGTCGGCCGGCGGCAGGGTGAGCCCGGCGACGTCGCCGCAGCGGGCGGCGCCGACGTGCGGCCACAGCGCCTCGGTCACGAACGGGCAGACCGGGTGCATGATCCGCAGCACGGCGTCGAGGACCGAGACGAGGATCGCCTGCTGCTCGTCGTCGTCGTCGATGGTGGGCTTGACCATTTCGAGGTATCGGTCGCAGACGTCGTGCCACACGAAGTCGTAGAGCGTGTCGGCGAACGCGTTGAACTGATAGTCGGCGAGCGCCTGTTCGAGTCGTGTGACCGTGCGGGACAGACGGGCCAGGATCCAACGATCGGCGAACGGGCGGCCCGCGACGTCGATCGGTGTGGTGACCGGGCGCGAGGCGTCGACGCGCTTCAGCGCGAAGCGGGTGGCGTTCCAGAGCTTGTTGGCGAAGTTGCGCCCGAGGTCGAACTTCGCGCTGGTGTTGCGGGCGAGCGGCATGTCGTCGGTCGGGGTGACCTCGCCCGACGCGACGCCGTACGCGCTCACCATCTGTTTGGTCGGGTCGGCAGGTGAGGTCTGGATCGGAGCGGCGACGACGTGCCCTGCCGGCGTGGTGATGAACTCGGGTGTGAACGCCTCACCGGTGTGGGGGCACACCAGGTCGACGGGCATGCGGACGTCCTGGGTGTCGGTGGTCATCTGCACCAGTGTGAACCGCATCGCGTCGGCGCCGTGCCCTTCGATGATGTCGCGCGGATCGACACCGTTGCCGAGGCTCTTCGACATCTTCTGGCCGTGGCCGTCCTGGATCATCGCGTGGATGAACACGTCGTCGAACGGCAGTTGCCCGTCGAGGAAGTAGCGGTTGAACATGACCATCCGGCTCACCCAGAGCGTGATGATCTCGCGAGCGGTCGTCAGCAGCGACGTCGGATTGAACGAATCGAGCAGACCGACCGTCTCCGGGTAGTCCTCCGGCCAGGGCCAACCCATCGTGGACATCGGCCACAGCCCCGACGAGAACCAGGTGTCGAGCACGTCCTCGTCGCGGACGTACCCGGCGCGCTCGAGCTCGGCGATCAGTTCGTGCTCGGTGAGGGTCTCGTCGGTGTCGAGGCGGCGCAGCGTGGCCGGCGGCGGCACGCAGACCGCCTCTTCGATCTCGTTCGGGGTGACCTTGCGCACGAGGTGGTGGGCACCGGCCGCGGTCCACCGGCTCTCGATCAACACGCCGTCGTCGACCTCGCGTCCGTCGAGCGCCGCAACGATCGTCGCGTCGGCGTCGGCGAGCGGGACCAGACGGGTCCAGACCGGGATCTGGTGGCCCCACCACAGTTGGCGGCTGATGCACCAGTCGCGGATGTTGTCGTGCCACTGGTGGTAGGTCTTGGCGTACCTCGGCGGGAAGATCTCGAGTTCACCGTCGCCGGTGCGGTCGCTGCGACCGTCGACGTCGTCGGGCAGCGGCGGCGCCTGCTCGGGGTCTTGCGCACGCATCGCGGAACCGCGCAGGCGGTCGTCGGTGACGGCGACGTACCACTGGTCGCTGAGCCAGGGCTCGATCGGGACGTGGCTGCGGTAGGAGTGCCCGACCGAGTGCGAGTACTCCCGCACGTTCTCGAGCAGGCCCCGCTCGCTGAACCACTCGACGATGCCGGCGCGGGCCACCTCGCGTGACATGCCGACGAAGTTGCTCGCCTCGGCCGACACGTCGTTCCAGCCGTACTGGTCGGAGATCGCGCCGTCGGGGCCCATGACGTTGATGACCTCGAGGTCGTGGCGGAGGCCGATCTCCCAGTCGTTGGGGTCGTGTGCCGGCGTGACCTTCAGGAACCCGGAGGCGTACTGGGCCTTGGTGTCCGAGCTGTCGGGGTCGGCCATCACGACGTAGTCGTCCGCGACGATCGGGATCTCGCGGCCGACGATCGGGAGGACGACCGTCTTGCCGACCAGTTCGTCGGCGCGAGGGTCGTTCGGGTTGACGGCGATCGCCGTGTCGCCGAGCATCGTCTCGGGACGGGTGGTCGCGACCGTGACGTGACCGGAGCCGTCGGCGAGCGGGTACCGGAGATACCACATGTGGCCGTCGACGTCCTGGTTCTCGACCTCGTCGTCGGACAGCGCGGTGCGGGTGGCCGGGTCCCAGTTGACGAGGCGCTTGCCGCGGTAGATCAGGCCGTCGCCGAACAGTGTGAAGAACGCGTGGCGCACTGCGGTGGCGCACATCTCGTCCATCGTGAACCGGGTTCGTTCGTAGTCGCACGAGGCGCCCATCGCGAGGAGCTGGTCGAGGATGATGCGCTCGTACTCGTCCTTCCACTCCTGGGTGCGGGCGATGAACGCGTGGCGTCCCATGTCGAGGCGCTTGACGCCGTCGTTGAGCAGGCGCTTCTCGACGACCGACTGCGTGGCGATGCCGGCATGGTCGGTGCCGGGCATCCACAACGTCTCGGCGCCCCGCATCCGGTGGTAGCGGATCAACACGTCTTGCAGCGTGTTGTTGAGCGCGTGGCCGAGGTGGAGCGCGGCCGTGACGTTGGGCGGCGGGATGACGATCGAGTACGTGGGGCGATCGTCGGCGACCGGCTCCGCGTGGAACACGTCGGACGCGGCCCACGCCGCCTTCACGGCGGGTTCGGCGTCGGCGGGGGAGTAGGCCTTGGCGAGCTCGGGAAGTGATTCGGTGGCACTCATTCGGCCGCTCAGGCTAGTGCGAGCGAGCCGCATGCTCCTTGGCTGCCCCGGCGGCTACTTGAGGAACTTGCTGGTCGTGTTGTCGGCGAGCACCTTGCCCTTGGTCTGGCAGGTCGGGCAGTAGCTCACCGTGTAGCCCGAGTACTCGACGGCTCGGATCGTGTCGCCACACACCGGGCAGGCCTCGCCGGCCCGGCCGTGCACCGCACTCGGGCGATCTTTCGACGAACTCATGTCGGTTCGGGTGCGCTCGTACGCGAGCCCCTCGTCGATCGTCGAGCGGATCGCGTCGACGACCTTCGTGGCGCCGTCGAGACCGAGCTTGCCGGTCATCGCGAAGGGGCTGATCCTCGCGCGATGGCAGATCTCGTTGGACAATCGGCGCCCGAGGCCGGCGATCGAACGCTGGTCGCGGAGGAACCCGTGGATGCGCTGGTTCTTGCGGGCGAACAGGTCGACCATCTGCTCGGGGGTGACCGTGTCGGCGTCGGGGCCGAGCACGTCGAGCGGCGGCGTGTCGAGTGCAGCATCGTGGGGGAGACACCACACGCCCGCCCGCCGCTCGGTGCCCTGCTCGGTGAGCAGGAGCGCCGGGCCGTCGTCGAACACGAACCGGGCCTGGCCGCCGCGCGGCTTGGCCGACTGCTTCTCGTCGACGAGCAGCCGGCCGCCCTGCATGAGATGGATCGCGAACTGCACCGACTCGAACTCGATGAGGATGTACTTGCCGCGTCGTCCGACGCCGAGGAGGGGTTGCCCGTAGGCGTCGTCGGGGGCGGGGAGCGCCGTGCGCAGCGCCGTGAACTTGAGGGGTCGGAACCGGACGAGGACGCGCCCGGCGAACTGCTCGGCGAGGCGCTCGGCGTGCGCCTGGACCTCGGGCAGTTCGGGCATCTACTCGTACCTGGTGCGCTCTCGTACCGTGGCGAACACCTGGTCGAGTGCGGCGAACACCGGCTGGGCTCCCATCAGCGCCTGCTGGTCACCGAACAACCGGATGCGTCCGTTGATGAACGCATCCTGGGCGTTGGAGGCACCGGTGGCGACCGCGACGGCGGTGGCCCAGTCCTGTTCCATCTTGACGTCCTCGGGGTCGGCCGCACCGGCGCCGAACGTGGCGGCGCCGTCGGCGATCTGGAGGTGATAGGTGACGTCGCCCTCGGGGCCGCCGGTGATCACCTGGGTGACCCCGATCGTGTGGTCGCGGGCCAGCTCGGCCAGGGTCTCGCTCTCGGCCACCTCGCGGGTGAGCTCGCGGATCCAGGCGAGGCTGAGGTATCGCACCGTGCTGTCGTCGCTCATGAGGCCCATAGTCTGCCCGATGATGGCCGGAAGCATCACACCTCCGAACGTGACGTGGTCACCTGCCACGGCGCGGGCCGACGAGATGCCGCGCTCCGATGCCGCGATCGACGAGTGGCTCTTCGCGGCGTGGGCGCCCGACGGCACGGTCGGGGTGCTGTCGGGCCACCGCTTGCTCGGCTCCGTCGCGTGGTATTGGTCGGCGGTGGTGCAGGACGGGTTCCCGCTGCTCCACCTGACCGAGTGGGAGGTCAAGGTGCGCGCCGACCCGTTTGTGGTGAAGGCGCCGGAGCTGTGGGCCGAGCACCACTGCGTCGCACCGATGCAGCAGTGGTCGGTCGGGAACGAAGCACACGCCGCGGCGATCGACGAACCCGGCGAGGCCCTCGGCCGCGCGTACGGCATCCCGACGCCGATGGCCACCGACCTCGAGTGGTACGCGATCGGCGGGCCCACGGCGATCGACGACGGGTTCGAACAGGTCGGTGTGGCGCACGGCGAGGTCGAGCTGCTCGGTCGCCCGAACATCGAGTTGGTGGAGGTCCCGGCCCGTCGATGGCGCCGTTGGACGAGTACCGACCGGCTCGACCCTGTCGGGTTCGAGCCGGTCGTCGCACACACGGGCCTGCGGGCGCCCTTCGCTTTCCCGGACGGGGGTGTGTCCGACCTGGTGCTCACCACCGCCGGTTGGCGTTCGCGTCGGTCGTGAGCCCCGTCAGCCGACCGGGGCGGGTTCCTCGTCCGTCTCGCGTTCGGGCTCGTCGTCGCCGACGGTGTCGGCGACGGGTGCGGGCATCGGGGACGTCGACGGGTGCGTCGCCGGCCGGCGAGCGTCACGTCGCCGGACGACCATCCACGCCGCGAGCGCGAGCAGCAACGCCGTGGCGAGGAACGGCAGCGTGGCGGCGATCACGAATCCGATGCCGAACAGCACGGCGGTGAACGCCTCCCAGCCGGACCGGAAGGCGTCGCCGATGCCGTCGTTCGGCTCGGGCTCGGCCGGGGGTTCCGGTACGGCTGCCGTGGGAACGACCTCGATCGTGATCGTCGACAGTGCGACCCGGTCGCTCAGGTTCCGCTGCTGTGCCTCGAGCCGCTCGAGTTCGGTCTGGCGGCGGGTCAGCTCCGCCTCGAGCGTGACGAGCTCGTTGAGGTTCTCGGTGCTCTCCATGAACCCGCGGACGTTGGCGACGCTCTGGCGGGCGTTCTCGATGCGGACGTCGAGGTCGACGAGCTGCTCGGTCACGTCCTGAGCGCTCTGGTTGATCGACTGCACGGTGCCGGTGTCGTCGAGCCCCGACAGCAACCGGTCGACCGCATCCGGTGGCACCTTGACGACCAGTACCGCGTAGCCGTCCGAACCGGTGACGGCGTCGTTGCCGTAGTTCACGTCCGACGAGGCGACGCCGCCGCCCAGGGTCCTGGCCGACGCCATCACCGACGCGACGGTGCGTTCGATGTCGTCGCTGCTCAGGACCACCCGCATCTCGACGATCACGTCACGACCGATCACCCCGATGTCGAAGCCGCCGCTCGCGGTCCGGTCCGCGGCCGCGTCGTCGCCGTCCTCGCCCGACGCGACGAACCCGCCGGTCGTCGAGTCGGCACTGTCGTCGGCCGGCGCTTCGTCGGCCGCGTTCGGTTCGGCCGAGTCGGTCGCCGCCGAGTCGTCGTTGTCGCCCGCGCAGGCGGTCAGCGCCAAGGCTCCGGCCAGGATCAGTGCGGCGGGCCCGCGACGCGGTGCCCGTCGGATACGTGATGTCGTGTTGCTCCCCATGGGGGTTGGACGTGCCGCGACCAGCGACGGTTCCCGTGGCACACTCGACGATCGCATGCAGTACGAACAGGACATCCTCGATGCCTTCGCCGAGTCGAAGAAGCCGACGAAGTACCCGACGGTCGAGGTCTCGATCGGCATGGTCGTCGAGGACCGGTCGAGCGGGTTCTGCGGCGACGTCGTCCGGTGGAACCACGAGGCCGTGACGCTGCGTGATCGCAAGCAGCATCTGCGTCATTTCACCTGGAAGTCCGGCGGTTTCCTGCTCGAGGGCAAGCCGGTGACGCTGGCCCGACCGGCCGTGCAACAGACCGCGACCCAGCGGGTCACCGCCTCGGGGTCGATCGCCGGTGACCGTGGGCGTG
>CAXAWD010000199.1:0-6784 GCA_963972325.1 uncultured Acidimicrobiaceae bacterium | reverse complement strand
CCGCGGCGAGCACGACCGTGGCCGCGAGTTCGGCGTTCAGCAGGATCGACGCCGTTGCCGGATCGGTCCGGGCGAGACCGGCGACGAGCAGCACCGGCCCGACTGCACCACCCACCACGACGGCGGCCGCGACCGGCCGCCACTCCCTCCGGAGCGCGGGAGCGGTCGGTGGGCGACGCAATGTGACCGGCGCCGCAGCGATTGCAGCACCGACGTACAACAGCCCGGCAAGCGTGAATGCCGGCACCGAGCCGGCCAGTTCCGATGCGAGGGGCGCCGAGGCGCCGAACAGCACCGCGGCGATCAGACATCGAACGACCCCGACACGACTCATGCGGCCAGTCTCGCGGCTCACCCGTCGAACCGCCCACCTCTGCGACGACACGCCATCGAGCGCGAGCCGAGGCATTTCAGGCGGCGGACGCAGCACGCTCTGTGACACCATGAGGCCATGCGGTTGAACAAGGCAGCCCGCAAGGCACTGGGCAAGCAGGGCATCGACGACGAGATCCTCGCCGTCACGCAGATCGGCACGAACGTCGGTCTCGCCGCCGGTTCGTCTTCGGGGGCATCCGGCTCGGCGCGCACCGTGTTCAGCCTCGACTATGCGAGGGAGCGCCACCTCGACCTCACCTCGCCGACCCTGCGGGTCGGCCTCCTCGAAGCGGGGGGCACGCTCACCCCCACCCAGATCCTGTTCCACGAATCGAACATCTAATCTGCCACGGCAGATCCCCCGAGCCCCGATCACTGCGATCGCCCGCAACGGCGTGACCTTGACCTGGTTCGATCAACCCGCCTCCGGAATCACCGCACGGGTCATGCACGTCCGGTTCGCCGACGACACCGAGCTGCTCGGCGCCGCCATGTACCAGGCCAAGCTGCGCCGCAAGCCTGTCAGCGACGAGCTCGACCTCTTCGTCGAAGCCTTCGGCGACGCGGCGACCCGCCGACAGGACTGAGCAACATCCGCCCCAGCGGCCGCGGCGGCGCTGACGACGGCTACCACCGATGCGACCCGACGCCCGTCCACACGGGCACGTGTCTCGGTCGAGTTCGTGACACCCGACGCGGGCGACGACGTATGGCAGTCTGCTCTGGTGAGCGACGTGGCGGATCAGCTTCTCGATCTCGCCGGCGGGGATCGCTTCGCCTGGGTACGTGCTCGCAGCGAGAGCCACCAGGCGTCACACGGCTGTGGTCTGCACCATGCCGGCGGATCGGTGATGCACCTGGTCGCCTCCATCGCACGTGTGGCAGGGGCCCGACGAGTGCTCGACCTCGGCAGCGGGCTCGGGTACTCCACGCTGTGGCTGGCCGACGTCGTCGGAGCCGGTGGTGAGGTCATCGGCATCGACGAGGACGGCAGCCACACCGCGGAAGCGGAACAGATCGCCCTCGACGCGGGGATGGCCGGGACCGTCTCGTTCCGGACGGGGCGGGTCGTCGATGTCCTGCCGGAGCTGACCGGGACGTTCGACCTGATCCACGACGACGCCTGGTTCGCCGCCGAGCCCGATCACCTCGAGCCGATGCTCGGGCTGCTCCGGCCGGGCGGTGTGCTCACGATGGCCAACTGGTTCCTGCTCGTCGATGCCCTCACCGGCGAGCCGAGGAACGACTGGGAACGGTTCGCCGGGCCCGACTGGGCCGCACGGACCGTGGAATACGCACAGCGGCTGGCCGCCCGCGACGAACTCGACGTCAACTGGGTCACCGACCCACCGGTGGGCATCGCGACCAAGCGCTCCTGACCGAGAACGCCGAGGCACGATCAGCGTGTCATCCTGATCGATGAGCACGGCGTCAGGGCGTGCTGGTGACGGTGACCGCTCGACGCATCGCGTCCGCCGATGTCGATCGGAACCGGCTTTGGGCACGTCGTGCGATCGGCACGCCGGGCCAGCTGAACCACCGTCCTGGCCGAGACATGGCGAAGAGCGAGTAGATGGCTGCGCCATCGGGGCGCTGCTGGACGAGGAAGAGCTCCTCGCCTCGTTCGGCGTGGCCGTGAATCGTGCCGTAGGCGAAGCCGAACCGGGTCGGCTCGTCGACCACTCGCAAGATCCGGCAGCCGTAGCCCCACCAGGTTCCGAGGACCTCAGCGGCATAGGCCACCACGGCGCCCTCCTCGATCGGCACGGGGTCGTGTGCTAGCACGGTCCACTCACGATCGAATTGTTGCCATCGACGGAGTGCATCTCGTGCGGCTTCGAAGTCGGCGTCGCCCCGTCCGATCTCGGCCTCGAATCGATCGACGAACCAGCCACCGAGGTGCCGAGGGAGTTCGCTCTCGTCATCGACGCGTTCGAGTAGGCCGGCTTCGTAGCTGAGCGGCAGGGTTTCCAGTCCGTGCGCCAGCTTCTCGATGTCATCAGGCGTGGGTTCGCTGAGCCACAGCATCGGCGGCCTCCCTCGTCGTGTGGTGGGCGGATGGATCGGCGAGCGGTGGGTTCTCGCACGCCGGGTCGGTCAGCATGATCCCGGCGAGACCACACAGCACCAGACCGACGGTCTGTGGCGCCGCGTGATAGCGCAGCATGGTCTCGAACGTCGTCACCACGGGTTCGGGGAGGAACGGCGCCAGCGCCCAGCCGAGAGCGAGCACCATCGGCAGAATCCACGTGACGGCAGCCACGACGAGCAGGAGCCGGGCGAGCCCGCGGATTCCGCCACGAAGCCACCCGACGACGATCGTCGCCCACACCGCGAGCGCGACAGTGACCGCGGCCGCGCCGGCGACTTCGAGGTGGTCACTGAACGTCAGGCCCGCTGCGACGGCGAGCATGCCGGCCTGATGGAGCCACATCGCGGCAAGCAGCGTCGATCCGGGTCGACGGCCGTGCGTGAGCGTCAGGAGTGCGGTGAGCCCCAGGCCCGCAACATGGAAGTGCGCAACGGTGAGCAGCGTGATCCCTCGGTCGAAGCCGAGCGGCTCGAGGCCGAGCCGATGCGCGATCAACCATCCTGCGCCGGATGCCATCCAGACCCAGGTGGCGAGCGGCCGGAGCACCGCTGCGCTCGGACGTCGAAGCAGCGACAGGTAGCCGATCGCGCGGAGTTCGTTCAGCGCCAGCGTGGCCGCGATGCCGAACCACGGCACGGCCATTGCCGCTGCGACGACGCCGCTGCCGATCGTGAACGAGAGCGTCGCGACAGCACCCGCTAGCCGCACAGCCGCTCGCTCGCCCGACGCCCCACCGAACGCCCGGTGTGCGAGCGGGGTGATCACCATGATGGCCGTGGCGATGAGGCCGACGGTGAACCAGAAGGTTTGTGTAGTCATAACTGTGTGAACATATATTCACATAGTCATCGCTTATAGTCAACCTTGATGAAGTACACCGTCGACGAACTCGCTCGCGCCGCGAACACGATGACGACCACCGTGCGCATGTACCAGAACAAGGGGGTGCTCCATCCTCCTGCCAAGGAGGGTCGCGTCGGCATCTACGACGACTCCCCCCTCGACCGTATTCGCCTCATCACCGAGCTCCAGCGACGCGGCCACTCACTTGCCGGAATCGCAGAGCTGCTCCGCAGCTACGAGCGGGGACAACCCCTGACCGACGTGCTCGGCCTGAACGCCCTCCGCCCGCCCGCTCCTGTCAAGGTGCCGCTCGCCGAGTTGGTCGAGCGACTCGGTGGCGCCGCGTTGACGCCCGACGACATGGCCAGGGCCCACGCGGCCGGCCTCGTCGAAATCGAGGGGAGCGATGCCGTGGTGCCGGACGGTCGCTTCATCGAAATCGGCGGAGCGCTCGTGAAACTCGGCGTTCCGCCTTCGGTGGTGCTCGATGAGTGGGAATCGCTGATCCACGTGATGACCGGCGTTTCCTCGCGGTTCGTCGAGATCTTCGAAACACACCTGTTACCCAACCTCGATGGAGCGTCACTCCCCGAGGTCAGCGACATGGTCGACAAGCTCGCCCGGCTGGCTCGGGACGTCACGACCACAGCGCTGGAACAAGCATTGCGCAGGGACGTCGAACGCTTCGCGTCCGACGCCGGGCCTCACGCCTGAGGCGCCTCGCCGCCGAGCGAGTCATCGAACACGTGCTGACACCGAGCCAGGATCACCTCACGAACGGTTGTCGTCTGCGGGCGGTGCGTCGGCGCGGGTCGCGATTCCCGACAGGATGGTGTCGAGCCCGATCTCGAAGAGACGTCTTGCCTCGACACGACCCTCGCTCCGATCGGCGAGCGATGCGACGCCGAGCGCAGAGCCGTGGACGGCATCGACGATCACGAATGCGGTGGCCTCGACGAGATCACCCGCCAGGCCGCTCCTGGCGACGGCGACGACGAGCTGCCGGGTGAGCGGCATTCCTCCGGCCCCGATCTCCGGATCGGAAAGACCGGCGACGATGAGGTCGCGGTGGCGTGCGACGATGTCCCAGTACCGGAGGGCCCACTCACGAATCCACTCCTCCCACGGGATGTCGGGGTCCGGCGGGTCCATCGTGGCGAGCGTCCGGTCCGTCACGAGCGCGAGCAGCGCCGTCTTGTTCGGCACGTAGTGGTAGACCGCCATCGGGTCGACCGAGAGTTCGCGGCCGAGTTTGCGCATCGAGAAGCCCGCGAGACCGTCGCGCTCGATGATCGCGCAGGCGGCGGCGACGACCGTGTCGACCCCGAGCGGGCTCGTTCGTGCCGAAGCGTGGTGGGAATCCCGTGGTGCCGTCAGCATTCTACGGTGTAGAGTAGCCGTTTCTACACCGTAGAACCGACCAGGAGTTGTCGTGCACGAACGACCGGAAGACCTCACCGAACTGCAGAACGTCATCGACAGCAGCTACCGGGCTGCGGGGCCACACCTCCTTGACATCTCCACCGCCGAGCGTCGCCTTGACGCGACAGAGCTGGCGGGGCGACTCACCGGAATGCGACTTCTCGCGCTCGCCACGTCGACGCGCGACGGGCGGCCGATCGTCGGCCCGGTGGACGGCATCTTCTATCGCGGTCGGTTTCACTTCGGCTCCTCCCACTCGTCGCTTCGATACCGCCATCTCTCCGAACGGCCGGCGGTCAGTGCGACCCACCTTCCCGGCGAGTCCTTCGCCGTCACGGTGCATGGCGACGCCGAGTTCATCGACACCACCGCGGCCGAGCACGCCGAGTTCCGCCGAACCCTCCTCGACATCTACGTCCCGCGGTTCGGGCAGGAGTGGGCCGACATGCTCGACCGCGGCGATGCGTGGTACGCACGAATCAACCCTCGCCGCGTGCTCACGTTCTCGATGCCCGAACTCGACTCCTGAGCAACGCCTCACCACGCACCCGGCGCACGGGTCAATCCGTTGCGTTCGTTGGGCCGTCGATGGAGCGAACCGATGCAACGATCGTGAGACCGGTCAGGCTGTCGGCGCCGAACCCGATCCGGAGAACATGACCGACGTCTTCGGAGAGGAAGTGGTGAAACACCTGGTGGCCGGGGTAGTACTCCGTGAACTCGCGCCGCTCGGCATCGGTGTACTCGAAGAGACGCACGCCGTCATCGACTTCTTGGAGGATCGGACGGTCACAGTCGCCGTCGCCGAATGTGCCGCGTCCGATGAGCACCCGGGGTCCCGGCGCAAGCCGGGCGGCGGCGCACCCGTCGGGGTCCGGCAGGTCGGCTGGTTGCTCCTCGATCGGCCAGTCCGGTGGGACCGCGAAGGTGAACCCGTGGCGTGAGATCCATTGCCAGTCGTCGGGGACGTCGGTCTCGTCGAGCGTAGAGTTGAAGAACCGATACGACGACGACACGCCGACGGTGCCGACGATGACATCGCGACCCGCCGCGTCGAGGCCCACCACGCGGAGCTGTTCGTCTTCGACCGTGAGTGTCGCGGCGCCGCAGCCGACCGTCAGCCAATCGCCGCCCTGTTCGTCGCCGTCGACCGTGCACCGATTCGACTCGTCGAAGGGCGACAGCTCCGGAGGGACCGAGACGCGGAGCCGGCCCCATTCGATGAGCACCCACCCATCGGGCGTCGGCGGGATCGACTGTGAGTTGGGATCCGCCCCGAACACGTCGTCGAGGTCCACCACGACGTCGGTACCGGTGCCCGGCGACATCGTTGCCGGAGGCACGGTGCCACCACCGGCCTCAGGGCCGCCGCAGGCCGCCAGCAACAGACCCGCGGCGGCCCATCGAAACACCGGTGATCGGTCGTGGCTCATGCTGATGCGGTGAGCTTGACCGCGATGATCGATGCGACCAGCGCGAACATCGCGACGACCTGCCACGGGTTCGTCGACTCGTTCTTGATGAGCACGCCCACCAGGAACGCCCCCGTCGCACCGATGCCGACCCACACCGCGTACGCCGTGCCGACCGGGATGCTCTTGGCCGCGATGCTCAACAGGTACATGCTGATACCGAGCGTGGCCACGAACCCCAACGTGGGGACGAGCCGGGTGAACCCCTTCGTCTGGTCGAGCAAGCTCGCCCACGCGACCTCGAACAATCCGGCGATGATCAACACGATCCAGGCCATCGGTCTCTCCTGCGCCCGTCGTGCCTACCGGTACGGTGCGCCCCTCGTCGGGATGACCACGTGGCGCGGCCATCACGATCGGACGCTACCGCTGATGACAGGATTCCGACCGTGCCGGACAGGGACGGAGCATGAGCAGCGGCGCCGCCTCGAACGAAGCCGCGCGCCGCGCCCGTTTCGAAGTGATCGCCGGCGAGGTCTACGAACCGCTGCAGCGGTACCTGCACCGCCGGGCCCGCCCCGACGACGCCGCCGACGTGCTCGCCGACACCCTGCTCGTGGTGTGGCGCCGCCTCGACGAC
>CAXAWD010000198.1:0-6785 GCA_963972325.1 uncultured Acidimicrobiaceae bacterium | reverse complement strand
TATCCTTTTGCTGTGTGCAAATGCACGCCGTGGCGCAGCGAGCTGCCCGACGACTGGTCGCCGTGACCGACGACGGTGGCGCCGGCTCGCCGGTTCGGATCGACATCTCGAACGTCGACCTCGATCGATACTCGGCGCTCATCGACTATCTGGACGCCGAGGGCGTCTACTTCGCGTCGGAGGCCGGTGCGATCACCGTGCCCGCATCGCGTGCGGTCGAGGTGTCCGCGCTGGTCGAACCGGTGTTCGCGACCGGTTTGGACACATTCGGCGCCACGAACCAGGGCGTGACGAACTCACTGAGGAGCTGGCGCACGACCCCGAAACCCGGCGACCTCGCTCCGTACGTGACGCGGCCGATCGGTTGGATCATCGACACCGTGGCAGTGACGGCCGCATCGATCATCACGATCGTCGTCGCCGACGCCGTCGGCGTCGGCACGGGTCCGGAAGGTCGATCCGCGATCGCGCTCGCATGGTCCCTGCTCGCGCTGGTCGTGGCCGTTGCGATCACCGGCCGATCCATCGGCGGCCTCGCCGTCGGGATCCGGATCGTGCGACATCCGGATTTCGGGCAGCCCGGCTGGCCGCACGCGCTGGTTCGTTGGGTCGTGCCGTGGGCGGCGACCGCCGTGCCGGCCGCGGTCGGCCAACTCATCGGTGATCGCCGGGTCGCGGTCGCCGTGGGGACCGCCGGATTCGTGATGTGGCTGGTCGTTCACCTGACGATGTTCGGTCAACCGGACCGACGCGGTGTCCATGACGTCCTGGCCCGCACGGTCCTCGTGAGGGGCGGTGCCGTTTCAGGCCGGGACGAGGCTGAGCCGCCGGCGGTCTGAGACCGACAGGATCACGTCGGTGCGGCCATGGTCGCCGTCGACCACGACGCATCCGAGTCGCTCGCCAACGCGACGGACGGCGCGGCTCCGACGGCTCGACCTGATCACGAGTCGGCCGTATTGCAGTTGCGCTGCCCGTACGAGCGCGGTCGTGAGGAGCGAAGTGCCGATGCCGCGGCCGCGCTGATCGCTCGCCACCGCGATGGACACCGAACCGTCATCGTCGACGCGGACCAGACCGATCACGTTCCCGGCCGACATCGCTGCGATACGGAACCCACCCGATCGTCCGAGTCGTGCGATGAGGGACGGAAACGGCTTGGGGTTGGTGCGGGCGCTCGGTCCGAAGAATCGTTGCTCGGAGCGCAGGGTGGCGATGAAGTCGTCGACCGCACGGTCGAGCGACGGATGGTCGGCGGCGGCCACGGTGACGGTGTCGATCATCCTCACATCGTGATCCGGCGATGTTCCCGAGGGGCAACGGGCGCGTGACGAGTGTGTTTCGCGTCAGCGAACTCCCGGCGGCGCATACGGCTGTGGGAGCCCGTCGCGGCTGAACACGACTTGCCACAGTTGGATGTACCGAGAGCGGAAGCCGCCGGCGGACACCAGCAGGTAGAAGTTCCACATCCGCCGGAACCGTTCGTCGTAGCCGGGCAGCTCGTCCCAGGCCGCGGAGATGTTGGCGTGCCATGCCATCAGCGTGCGGTCGTAGTCGGGGCCGAAGCTGTGCCAGTCCTCCAGCGTGAGCTCGCCCTCGGCGGCCGCCGTGATCTGGGCAGCGGAGGGCAGCATCGAGTTGGGGAAGATGTACCGGTCCATCCACGGGTCGGTCCGGTTGCTCGACCGGTTGCCGCCGATCGAGTGGAGCAGCGTCAGGCCGGTCGGGTCGTCGAGACATCGGCGCACCGTCTGCATGTAGGTGGCGTAGTTCTTCACGCCGACGTGTTCGAACATGCCGATCGAGTAGACCCGGTCGAACCGTTCGGTGAGTTCGCGGTAGTCCTGCACCCGGATGTCGACCGGGAGTCCGGCGGTGGTCGCTCTGGCGAGTTCGGCCTGCTCGTTCGAGATCGTGATGCCGACGAGCGACACGTCCGCTCGTTCGGCGAGGAATCGTGCCGCGCCGCCCCAGCCGCACCCGATGTCGAGCACGCGCATGCCGGGTTCGAGCGCCAGCTTGTCCATGACCAGCGTGAGCTTCGCCTCCTGTGCGGCGGCGAGGTCGTCGGCGTCGCGCCAGTAGCCGCAGCTGTAGATCATCTGCGGGTCGAGCATGCGGCGGTACAGGTCGTTGCCGATGTCGTAGTGGCGACGTCCGACCTCGTAGGCGCGGTCGCCGCGCTGCAGATTGCGGATCTTCGCCTCGGCGACCCGGAGCAGCGTCGTCGGCGACGCGAGCCGCCGTGTGATCCCGCTCCGGTGGGCCCGATCGACCATTTGGTCGATCGCGTCACAGTCCCACCAGCCGTCCATGTAGGCCTCGCCGAGGCCGAGCGTGCCGTGGGCGAGCACCCGTTGGTACAGGCGGTCGTCGTGCACGTGCACGTCCCACGGGCGGTCACCGTCGATGCGGATGTCCGCGGGCTCGATGAGTTGCTCGAAGTGACGCCGGAGGCGTGACATGCCCCGAATCGTAGACGGCGGTCAGACGAGGTAGTGGCGAACCGCGAGCCGCTCGGCGCTGTCGTC
This sequence comes from uncultured Acidimicrobiaceae bacterium, assembly GCA_963972325.1. Classification (GTDB taxonomy): domain Bacteria; phylum Actinomycetota; class Acidimicrobiia; order Acidimicrobiales; family Ilumatobacteraceae; genus Ilumatobacter. The sequence goes on along the minus strand of CAXAWD010000198.1, from coordinate 4,254 downwards.
GCCCGGCACCGGGAGCTGGCACGTGATCCGGAGGCCCGGCCATTCGACCGGGGCGAGCTGCTGGTACTCGAACGTGAGCATGCCGGCAGCCGGGTGACGGAACCGCCGGATGCGGGTCTCGAACTGCGACACGTCGTGCTCCGACCACCACGCCGCGAACTCGGGCGACGTGGCGGTGAGTCGTTCGACGAGTTCACCGAACCGTTCGTCGCCGCGCAGCAGCGTCGTGCCGGCACGGAACTCGGCGAGCGCCTGCCGCGCGTGGATGTCCCAGTCGACGATGAGCTCGCGGGTGGCTGGGTCGGCGAACAGCACCCACAGCAGGTTGCGTTCGAGCCCCTCGAGTTCCTCGATGCGCGGGTAGAGCCGGGCCTGGGCGGAGTTCCAGGCGAGGAACTCCCACCGGGGGCCGAGCACGTAGGCGGGTGCCGGCTCCATCGAGCGGATCAGTCGGACCAGCGCCGACGGGGCCTCCGGGGCAGCATCGATCGGGGCGGCCGACGGTTGGGCGAGCGCCAGCAGGTGCTCGATGCCGGCCTCGTCGAGCCGGAGCGCTCGACCGATCGCGCTGAGCACGTCGGGGGATGCGTTGATGCGTCGACCCTGTTCGAGCCACGTGTACCACGTGAGCGAGACACCGGCGAGCATCGCGACCTCTTCGCGGCGGAGCCCGGGCGTGCGCCGTCGGGAGGTGCCGGGCGGCAGCCCGACCTGCCCCGGGGTGACGGCGTCGCGGCGCGCGCGCAGGAACTCGGCGAGTTCGGCGCGATGGTCCATCCCGCCAGTCAAGCGCAGTCGGACCGTCGGCATCCAGGTGGCATCGCCACCCGTCCCGCGTTGGTCACCCGGCGAACGGTCGGCAGGGTTGCCCGCGCAGCGCGTCACAGGCCGGGTACTCGGCCGGGACGTCGACACCGTCGACGACCGGAAGGACGACCCGGGACGGGAACTCCCCGCCGTGGGCGACCGTCACCTCCTCGCCGCCGCTGATCGTCCGGAACTCCCAGACCGGTCGCTGCCCGCCGGGTGCGTCGACGATCAGCCGGATCCGGCTGCCGGCACGGAACGCGTGGGCGAAGGGGAACAGTTCGACCCGCACCAGGGCGAACTCGCCGTCGGGCATCGGTTCGGCGTCCGCTTCCCGGTGGGTGTGCACCGGGCGGAGTTCGGTCGACGCCGACTCGTCGAGGGCCCGGTGCGAGGCGCGCAGCCAGCCGCTCTGGATGTAGAGCTCCCGACCGTCGGGGCGGACCTCGGTGATCGTGACCTCGACGTCGGTGTCGCCCGCCGGGCCGCTCAGGAAGTCCGACCCCAGCCAGAGGTCGACCGACCCGGATCCGACGACGACCGTGTCGTCGGTCAGCGGTGGCGTCAGCCAGTCGGCGAACGTGCCGGGGCCACCCTGCTGCCAGTCGTAGGTGACGTCGACCGACCAGATGTCGCCGGACTCCTCGTCGAACCACGTCGGTGGCGTCGCGTCCGGCAGCGCGAGGTACGACGACTCGCCGTCGTCGACCTCGGGCCGCTCGGCGAGCGACCCGTCCTCGGTGAGATACCAGGCTCGGGCCTCGGCGGTGGGCACCGGCCAGGCGTCGAACGAGGCCTCGAAGCGGGGGAGCGGCGTGAGCGGCTCGCGCCCCTCGGCGGCACCCTCCTCGAACAGGACGCGAATCGGTGCCTCGGCCTCGAACGCCGCGAGCGCCTCGGCGTGGGACAGGCCGGCGAATCGGTCGTCGGCGGGTAGTGCGACGTCGGCGGTGCCGAACAGCTGCAGGGCGAGCAGCGGTGCCACGCCCCGGGCGACCGCCAACGACGGGGTGCGCTCCGCGACGTACAGATCGAGGAACTCGACGAGCCGCGGCAACACGGCCGGGCCGATCCCTTCGGAGTGGAGACCGTTCATCATGGTCGCGTAGAGGTGGTCGGTGCCGGTGAACCGGTCGAGCATCGTGGCGAAGTGCCCGCCGGTCTGCTCGTCCTGCCAGGCGCCGGCGACGAACGTCGGCACCGTGATCTCGTCGACGAACAGCCGTGGTGAGATCTCGCCGGCGACCTCGTCGGTCCAGTACGGGGTGTCGATGATCTCCGCGAGCAGGTCGGGGTTCTGCGATCGCAAATTCTGGTTGGCGTCGCAGATCTCGTCGCCGGCGGCGATCCGGTCGGCCGCCCAACGTTGGCCCTCGGGTTCGGCCTGACGGAGCCGATCGCCGATCCACGGCACGGCGAATCCGGTGTTGAGGATGCCGCCCGGGTAGAGCGTCGAGATCGTGGTGTCGGCGAACGCGCTGATCGGGGAGATCGCCGCGAGGCTCGGTGGCTGCGTCCGGGCGACGAAGAGTTGGCTGATGCCCGAATAGGACAGACCGACCATTCCGACCCGGTTGCCCTGCACCCACGGCTGGGCGGCGATGGCTTCGACCGCGTCGTACCCGTCGAGGCTCTGCGCGTATTCGAAGAAGCGGAACGACCCACCGCTGCACCCGGTGCCGCGGATGTTGACGCCGACGTAGGCGTAGCCGAGTGCCGTGAAGACGTCGGGGAACCCGGCCGTGTCGGGGTCGCTCGGGGAGTACCCCGAGTACTCGACGACGGTGGGGTACGGGCCGTCCTCGGCGGGGCCCGGCAGCCACACGCTCGCCGACAGCGTCGTGCCGTCGCGCGTGGTGATGTACCCGAGCCCGTCGGTCGGCAGGCGCTGTTCGGCGTAGAAGGCGGCCGGCGGGTGCTCGTCGCGGGCGAGCGTGGTGACCGGGTCGGATCGCCGGTCGTCGTCACCCACCGTGTAGCTCGCACCGCCGTCGAGGCGCCGGACGATCAGCGAGCCCTCGGCGTCGACGGTTCCCGAGGCGACCTCGACGCCGGCGCCGTCGTGGACCGACACGAGCCGACCGGGCACGGCGCCGGTGATCGTGAGCTGTTCGGTTCCGGCGCTGACCGCGATGTCGACCGGGGCGTCCGCCGGTTCGGCGTGTTCGGTGCTGCTCGTCGACGGGCTCGTCGCGTCCGGCCCGCGATCGGTCGCCACGGAGGAACCCGTCGCGGAGGCGGTGTCGTCGCCGCCGGAGCACGCGGTGAGCAGCAGCGCGATCGTTGCGGTGAGACCGATGGAGCGGCGAACCATCCGGTCATGGTGGCATCCGGGCGCGCCGGTCGTCGGTCATGGGCCGGTTCTGCTCGGCCTCGGGTCCGATCGGGCTTGTACGGTGAGTGCGTGGCCGAACTCGACATGCTCCTCGCCGACCTCCGCACGCTCGTCGAGGTGGAATCGCCCTCGTTCGAACTGGCAGCGCTCGCCGAGTCGGCCGACACGCTCGCGAACCTGATCGAGGAGCGAACGGGGATCCGACCCGACCTCGTCGACGGTCCCGCCGGTCCGCACGTGCACTGGAGCGGCGGGGGCGAGCCGAAGGTGCTCATCCTCGGGCATCACGACACGGTGTTCCCACTCGGGGCCCTCGCCGAGCGTCCCTTCACCGTCGCCGACGGCAAGGCCACCGGGCCGGGTGTGTTCGACATGAAGGCCGGCATCGTGCAGGCGATCCACGCCGTCGCCGCGCTCGACGACACCACCGGTATCGAGATGCTGTTCACGGCCGACGAAGAGGTCGGCTCCGCCACGTCGCGGGCGCTGCTCGAGGATCGAGCGCAGGCGTGCGGCAACGTGCTCGTGCTCGAACCCAGCGCCGACGGCGGCGCGGTCAAGACGGGCCGCAAGGGATGCGGCACGTTCGAGGTCGTGGTGCGTGGCCGTGCCTCACACGCGGGTCTCGAACCCGAGGCCGGCGTCAACTCGTTGATCGAGGCGTCGCACCAGGTGCTGGCGATCGCCGGGTTCGGCGACGCCGGCGCGGGCACCACCGTCACGCCGACCGTCGCCCACGCCGGCACGGCCGACAACGTGGTGCCGGCCGAGACGCGGATCAAGGTCGACTGCCGGGTCACCGACGCATCCGAGAAGGCGCGGGTCGAGGCGCTGATGGCCGGTCTCACCCCGGTCGACCCCGAGGCCACGGTCACGGTGCTCGGCGAGATCGGGCGCCCGCCGATGCCAGAGTCGGCGTCGGCCACACTGTTCCCGCTCGCCGAGGCGGCGATGCCCGGCGTCGGTGGCGTGTCGGTCGGCGGCGGCAGCGACGGCAACTTCACCGCTGCGATCGGGGTGCCGACCCTCGACGGCCTCGGCGCGGTCGGTGGTGGAGCGCACGCCGATCACGAACACGTCATCGTCGACACGATGCCCGGTCGGGTCGACCT
>CAXAWD010000197.1:0-6807 GCA_963972325.1 uncultured Acidimicrobiaceae bacterium | reverse complement strand
CGGTGTTGAGGGTGTCGTCGAGGGTAGGTTCGTGTGGGTTCCGCCGACGTAGCCCAATTGGCAGAGGCACGGCGTTTAGGTCGCCGTCAGTGAGAGTTCGAGTCTCTCCGTCGGCACGTACCCCGGTCGGGCGGCGCGACCGCCTTCCGTCAGCCGACCGGCATCCAGGCGAGCACCAGCTGACTCACCTTCACGTCGGTTTTCTCGAGCGGCACCCGGAGCGTCTCGACGTCGGCCGCAGCGTCCTGCCACTTGGCGTCGATCTCCATCACGTCCTCGGCGAGTTCGGACTCGAGGTCCTCGAGCTGTTCCTGCAGTCGTTCGACCTTGTTCTCGGCGGCCTCGACCCGTTGACGACTGGCCTTGGTTCGGCCTCGGCGCCCGGCCGCGGTGCCGAGCTTGCCGAGAATGCCACCTCGCGACTTGCCGCCCAGCAGTCCGCCGAGGACCGACCCGGCGGTCGACAGCAGTTCGGAGTTCCGCTTGCTGGCGGCCTCCTCCTCGAGCACGTCGACACGGTCTTCGGCGGCTTCGATCTGGTCGCGGAGACGGGTGACCTTGGTCTCGTACTTGTCGCGCAGCTTGGCGAGGTCGGCGTCGGCGAGGTCGTCGGCGGCACGGGCGCAGCGAGCCCGGAACGCTTCATCGGTCTCGCCAGGGCGGCCGTAGAGCTTGAGCGCAGCATTGGCGGGCACCTCGATGTTCATGATGCGCACCAGGTGGTCCCGAAGGTCACGTTCGACACCGGTGAAGAAGGTCTTGTTGGTCAGCTTGGCGTCGGTCATCCGGTAGATGCCGCCCTCGACCGGGTCGTTGCGCAGATCCCGGTCGTCGTAATCGACCGCCATCGCCCGGCTGACGTCGACGGTCTCGCCGATCGGTGTGATCACGCACTCGAACTCCTCGTCGTGCACGAGGTCGGCCTTCCGCTCGTCGTACCGGAGCTGGACCCGGGCGACGATCGTCGGTTCGAGCCGTGACCCGCGGGCGTCCCCGCCGGCGGCGTCGAGCCATGGTGCTGCCGGGTCGACCCATCGGACGGGCACTGCGCTGGTGACCTCGGGCATGACGGTGGTCTCGTCGTCGCCGAGATCGTGCTGCGGTGCGGCGGCGGGAGCGGCGGGAGCGGCGGGAGCGGCGGCAGTGTCTGCCGGGGGCGTCGCAGCCACCTCGGCCCGTTCGGCCGCCATCAGTTCACTGATCTGATCACGCGTCATCGGGCCGCGCAGGTAGCTCATCGCCCAGCGTGTCGTGAACACCGACGTGCCGTCCTTCCCGGGAACCCGGAGGACGAACTCACGCTTGCCGAGCCCCGAGATCGTGTCGTCGACGGCGCCGATGTCGACGCTGCCCGCCGCCGAGGTGAGGCCTTCGAGGAGGCGCGCCTTGTCGCGCTCGGTGGACAGGCGTCCGATCATCCACGTGCCGGCGTTGGACAGCGCCTTGTAGTCGATGTCGACCGGGTTCTGGGTGGAGAGCACGACGCCGACGCCGAACGCGCGGGCCTGCTTCATCAACGTCATGATCGGCTTCTTCGTGGGCGGGTTGGCCGTCGGAGGCAGGTAGCCGGCGACTTCGTCCATGTAGAGCATCGCTCGCAGGTCGGTGGTGCCCGACTGGCGCCGCATCCACGTGACGAGCTTGGCGAGCACCAGCGACGTGACGAACTGCCGCTCTTCGTCGCTCAGGTGCGCAGTGGTGACGATCGCGCACCGGGGTGACCCGTCGGCGGTGTAGAGCATCGGCTGGATGTCGAGCGCCGGACCCTCGGCCCATGCCGCGAACGACGGCGACGCGAGCAGACCGTTCAGCTGCATCGCCAGCTTCATTCGGTCGTCCGGCGGGAAGAACTGGTCGAGTTCGAACACCCCGAGCTTGCGGATCGGCGGGTTGCCGACGAGCCCGACGAGGGTGGGCAGGTCGAGTGCCTTGCCCGCCGTCCACGAATGGTGGATCAGGTTGGAGAGCAGGATGTGCTCGCGGCTCGACAGCGGGTCGGCCTCGATGCCGACGAGGCCGAGCAGGCCGGAGACGTAGCCCTCGATCTCGTCGCCGACGATCTCGGCGTCGCTCATGTCGTCGGGTACCTGGAGCGACCCGACGATGTTGACGGGCACGCCCGACTGCGAGCCCGGCGTGTAGATCGTGAAATCGGTGGTGGCCCGCAGGTTCGTGATGTTCTGCGTGGTGTACCCCCAGCCGAGGAGGCCTTTGGTCCAGAGTTCGCTCTGCTGCTGCGCGAACTCGTCTGGCGTCGCTCCGGCGGCCTTGGCCTGGGCCTCGTCGATCCAGGGACGGAACTCGGTGGGGCTCAGGCCCGGAAACGTGAGGCACAGGTTGGTGAGGTCGCCCTTCGGGTCGATCACCAACGTGGGGAGGCCCGACGACAGCACCTCTTCGAGGAGCACGACCCCGAGGCCGGTCTTGCCCGATCCGGTCATGCCGACGATCACCCCGTGGGTCGTGAACTTGTCGGTGTCGATCCGGATCTCGTCGCCGGTGCGCTCGTGCGTGGCGGGGTCGACGTGGCCGCCGAGGAAGAGTTCAGGCATGTGGCCGAGCGTAGTTCCCGTCGGTCGCCGCGGTCGCCCGACCACTCAACGCGCGTCAGGCGAGTAACCTGTCGACAAGGCAGGCCGGTCACGGTCGAGACGACGAACCGGCCAGGAAACATCGACAAACCTTCGAGTTCGCATCGAGGGTTGCCGACGACACATCTGTCCGTTCCGTCGCAAAGGTAGGACATGTCAGCTTCGCATCCAGCCGGTCACCCACGATCTCGTTCGTGGCTGGGCGTCGCGGTGGTCATGACGGTCGTCGCGGGGACCGGGCTGGTGCTGCCTGCGGCCTCGGGTTCCGTCGAAGCGGCGCTCCAGCGTTCGTTCACGATTCGCTACCAGAACGACACCAACGGCGCGATCGACATCTTCGGCAACACGTTGCTCACCTGCCCGGGCAACTGCGCCTCGGCCCAGGACCCGACCGGCACCAACGATCGCTACAACAACCAGTACAACGCCGTCTACATCGACGCCGACGCCGACGGCTCCACGTTCAACTCATCGGCGGCGACCGTCGCCTACCCGGCCGGATCGAACGTGCTATTCGCCGGGCTGTACTGGGGAGCGCAGTCGAGTTCGTCGCGCCGCGACGAGATGCTGCTCCGGGCCCCCGGCGGCGCGTACTCCACGATCTCGGCGACGACCCTCGACACGCGCAACCAGGACTACCAGGCGTTCGCCGACGTGACCGCCGTCGTGTCGGCCGCGGGTACCGGTGAGTACTGGGGTGCCAACGTGCGCGCCGCCTCGAGCTTCAACGACTACGCCGGCTGGGCGCTGGTCGTCGTCTACGAGAACCCGGCGCTCCCCGTCAGGAATCTCACCGTGTTCGACGGGTACGGCGTCGTCCGGAACACCACCGCCGACCGGGTGGTCGACGTGCCGATCTCCGGGTTCCTGACCCCCCCCGTTCGGTTCGGTCAACGCCGAGGTCGGCGTGATCGCCTACGAAGGCGACGGCGGTCTGCGCGGCGACCAGTTCCTGCTCGACGGCGTGGCACTGTCGAACGCGCAGAACTCCTCGACCGACTTCTTCAACTCGACGATCTCGACCGCCGGCGTCAACGACGGTGGCCGCAACCCCGGATATCAGAACACCTTCGGCTTCGATGCCGACGAGGTGGACGCGTCCGGCATCCTGGCCAACGCCTCGACGTCGGCGACGGTGCGGCTCACCACCTCGGGCGATGCCTACTACCCGGGCGTGTTGACCACACAGATCGACCTGTATGCGCCGCGGTTCCCCGAGATCACCAAGACCGTCGTCGACGTGAACGGCGGCACCGCCCAGGTCGGCGACCTACTCCACTACAGCATCGACATGACCAACGTCGGGCTCGACCCCGCCATCCAGTCGGTGATCGTCGACCCGGTTCCGGACGACACCACGTTCGTGCCCGGCTCGATCCTGGTCGACGGCGTACCGATGTCGGACCTCGTCGGCGACGACCTCGCCGTGTTCGACGGCTCGGCGGTACGCGCCAACGTCGGCGTCGGGGCCACCAGCCTGAGCGGAGGGGTCATCGGCCCCAACGGGTCGGCCCGAGTCGAGTTCGACGTCGTCATCGACCCGACCGCGGCCGGGCTCGACGTCGCCAACCAGGCCCAGTTCCAATACGTTGCCCAAACGCTCGCCGAGCCGTTCACGTTCCGCACCAACACGGTGGTCAACCCGGTCGATCCGATGGCCGATCTCTCGATCGTCAAGACCGCCTCCCCGTCGCCGTTCGTCGCCGGCGCCCCAGCCACCTACACCCTGGTCGTGTCCAACGCCGGCCCCAGCCCGGCGCCCAACGTCACCGTCGCCGATGTGCTGCCGCCGGCGTTCGCCGGTGCCACCGTCAGCACCACCGCCGGCAGCTGCGACAACACGGCGGGCACGATCGACTGCGATCTCGGCACCGTGGCATCCGGGGCGACCGTCACGATCGAGGTCACCGCGACCCTGTCGTCGACGCTCGATCCGGCCGTCGTGTTCAACAACACCGCCACGGTCACCGGCGACGTCACCGACCCCGATCCCGACGACAACGTGTCGACGATCTCGACCGGCCTCGACGCCGCCGCCGATCTGGTCATCTCGAAGACAGCCACTCCGGCGACCGCGGTCGCCGGCTCGCCGATCACCTACACGATCGACGTCGTGAACGACGGCCCCTCCGACGCGGCCGGGGTCAGCGTCAGCGAAGCGCTGCCGGCCACACTGCTCGGTGGAACGCTCACGCCGAGCGCAGGCGGTTCGTGCACCGGCAGCACCTGCACGTTCCCGACGCTGGCGTCCGGAGCCACCGCCACCGTCACCGTGGCCGGCACCGTCGACCCGTCGGCCACTGGTTCGATCACGAACTCGGCAACCGCGTCGTCTCGGACACCCGACCCGGTCCCGGCCGACAACACCGTCGAACTGGTGACCCCGATCGTCGAATCGGCCGACCTCGTCGTCGCCAAGTCGGCGAGCCCGTCCCCGGCCGTCCCGGGGGCGGCGATCGAGTACACGATCACCGTCGGCAACGCCGGCCCGTCCACGGCCCGCTCGGTCACCCTGTCCGATCCGCTGCCGGGCCTGACCGACGTGGCGGTGGCGAGCTCCTCCGGCACCTGCACGGTCGGCGCCACCGTCGAGTGCGCGATCGGCACCGTGCCACCCGGTGCCACCGTGACCGTCACGATCGACGGCAACGTCCCCGCCGACCGGACGACCCCGCTGAGCAACACGGCCACCGCATCGTCGTCGACCCCCGACCCGAACGGGGCGAACGACGCCGACACGATCGTGACGCCGGTCGCACCGTCGGCCGACCTCGCGATCACCAAGACGGCGAATCCGAACCCACTGGTGGCCGGCGCGCCGGTGACCTACACGGTGACCGTCGTCAACAACGGCCCGTCCGACGCCGCCGCCGTGGCGGTGCTCGACACCGTGCCCGCCGATCTGACGGGCGTCACGGCATCGTCGAGCGTCGGGAGCTGCACCGGCACATCGTGCGATCTCGGCACACTCGCCGTCGGTGGATCGGCCACGATCACGGTCACCGGCGACGTTCCGGGCACCGCCGATCCGCTGACCGTCGCGGACAACACCGCCACGGTGAGCAGCGACACCGACGACCCCGACATCTCGAACAACGAGGCGGTCATCTCCACCGGTGTCGCCGCCGTGGCCGATCTCCGCATCACGAAATCGGTGAGTCCCACCAGCGTCATCGCCGGCACCTCGGCGACCTGGACCGTCGAGGTGACCAACGACGGGCCGTCCGCCGCCGGCCCCTTCGAGGTCGTCGACCTGCTCCCCGCGACCCTGACACCGACCGCGGCCACGATCGGCGGCAATCCGTGTGCGGTCGTCGGTCAACAGGTCACCTGCGACAGCCTCGGCCTGCTGCCCGGCGCATCCGCCGTCGTGACCATCACCTCCGACGTGGCGTCGACGGCACCGGCCGGATCGATCGGCAACACCGCCACGATCGCGAACGCCACCACACCAGACCCCACCGCCTCCAACAACTCGGCGTCCGCAACGGTCGCCGTCACCCGCGCCGCAGACCTGTCGATCGAGAAGACGGCGGTCACCGACCCGGTCACGCCCGGACTCCCGGCCACGTTCACGCTCGAACTGAACAACGCCGGCCCCTCGTCCGCTGCGGCCGTGCTCGCCTCCGACGCGCTGCCGGTCGGGTGGTCGCTCGACCCGAGCTCCGACCCGCGATGCGCGATCGTGTCCGGTCAGGTGCAGTGCGACGCCGGTGTGCTCGCCCCCGGCGCAACCGAGTTCCTGACGGTCGTGGTCGTCTCGCCGCCGAACGCCACGACCGGTCCGTTCACCAACACGGCGACGGTGTCGTCGTCCACGCCCGACCCGAACCCGACCGACAACATCAACTCCGACGGAGCCACCCTCGTCGCGGCCGCCGACCTGTCGGTGACCAAGACCGACGTCGCCGATCCGGTGATCGCCGGTGAACCGATCGGCTACACCATCGAAGTCGCCAACGCCGGGCCATCCGACGCCTCGGCGGTGACCCTCGACGACGCCGACCTGGCAGCGCTCGACGACGTGGCGCTCGTCCCGAGTCAGGGAACGTGCTCGAACCTGACCTACACCTGCGACTTCGGTGTCGTCCCCGCGGGCACCACCGTGTCGGTCGCGGTGTCGGGCACCGTGCCGGCCGTGACGTCGCCTGGTGCCGACGTGCTCAGCAACACGGTCACCGTCACGGGCCCCGACGACCCCGACGGCTCGAACAAC
>CAXAWD010000196.1:0-6816 GCA_963972325.1 uncultured Acidimicrobiaceae bacterium | reverse complement strand
GGGCAAAACCCAGGGAGACCGAGCCGAGCACCAACAGGGTTGGATTGCCGTCGGCCTTAATGATTGCGGTGAGCGCCGCCAAAACCGTGATGCCCGAGATGGCATTGGCGCCCGACATCAACGGCGTGTGGAGCGTCGGTGGCACCTTGGAGATCACTTCGAGCCCGACGAACGCGGCGAGGACGAACACCGTGACGCCCACCATGAACGGGCTCATTGTCGGGGCTCCAGACCGAGCACCCGGCGGGTCACCGGGTGCGTCACCGAGCCGTCGTGGGTGATGCACGCCTCGCTCACGATCTGGTCGTCGAAGTCGTGTTGCACGTTGCCCTCCTCGTCGGCAACCCGGGCGAGGAACGCCCCGAGGTTCTTCGCGTACATCTCGCTGGCATCGATCGCGACCCGGCTCGCGAGATCGGTCGGTCCCATCACGACGACGCCGCCGTGACGAACGTTCTCACCGGGGCGGGTCAACTCGCAGTTGCCGCCGGTCGGCGCCGCGACGTCGACGATGATCGAACCCGGACGCATCCCCTCCACCATCTCGCGAGAGATCAGGAGGGGAGCGGCACCACCCGGAACCTGGGCGGTCGTGATGACCACGTCGGCATCGGCGACGAAGCCGGCCAACGCGTCCTGCTGGCGGCGCTGCGTTTCGTCGGTGAGCTCCTTCGCGTACCCCGACGAGGACGCCGCCGACTCGTCGACCGGTGCCGCGATGAATTTGGCGCCGAGGCTCTCGATCTGTTCGCGCACCTGCGGTCGCACGTCGTACGCGGACACCACCGCACCGAGCCGCTTGGCCGTCGCGATCGCCTGCAGCCCGGCGACGCCCGCCCCGAGCACCAGCAGCTTCACCGGCGGGATGGTGCCGGCGGCGGTGATCATCATCGGGAAGATGCGAGGGGTCTCCGTCGCGGCGAGGAGCACGGCGTGGTACCCGGCCGCCGAGGCCTGCGACGACAGCGCGTCCATGCCCTGCGCCAGGGTCGTGCGGGGGATCGCCTCGACCGCGAACGCGGTGACACGACGATCGGTCAGTGTGCGCACCAGATCGGTCGACGCGAACGGGTCGAGGAACCCGACCAGGGTGACGCCCTCGGGGTAGTCGGCCGCCTGCGTCGGCGACGGCGGACCCACCACGAGGATCACGTCGGCGTCGGGGAACACGTCGGACGCGACCTCGGCCCCGGCGTCGCGATACGCATCGTCGGGAAAGCTCGAACGCTCACCGAGGCCCTCCTGCACCACGACCACATGACCGTCGTCGATCATGCGGCGAACAGCCTGGGGCGTGAGCGCGACCCGACGCTCTTCGTCGGACTCTGCGGGAACCGCGATGCGCACGTCGACACCTTGTCCGTCGCGAGGGGTCGAACGCAAAGTGGGGCCGGGCCGGGAGTGTGGAGCGGTGCTCGACCCTCAGCGGATCAGGTCGTGACATGCCCACCGTGCGACGATGGCCGGATGAACGAATCACTCGTCGGACGGAAGGTACTGATCACCGGAGCCAGCTCGGGAATCGGCGCGGCGGTCGCAGAAGCGATCGTCGGCGCCGGCGGCACGGTGGCGCTCCTCGCGCGGTCGGCCGACACGGTCGCCGCGCAGGCCGACCGACTCGGCGAAGCCGCGATCGCCGCCCCGGCCGACGTGACCGACGCCGACGCGGTGGCCGCTGCGATCGGCGACGCCGCGGAGCGGCTGGGCGGCATCGACGCCGTCGTGTGCTCGGCCGGCATCGTTCGGCCCGGTGGAATTCTCGAGTCGTCCCCGGACGACTGGCAGACCATGTTCGACGTCAACGTGCTCGGTGTGCTCAACACGGTGCACGGCGCGATCGACCGGTTGCGGGCCTCCGATCACGCCGACGTCGTGGTGGTCTCGTCGATGTCGGGTCGCCGCCACTCGTCGGTCGCGCTCGGCTTCTACTCGGCCTCCAAGTTCGCCGTCCACGTCCTGTCCGAGAGCCTGCGCGGCGAGCTCGCGCCCGAGGGCGTCCGGGTGGGGATCATCTCGCCCGGGTACGTCGACACCCCGATCTTCGACGAGGTCGACGACGACGAGACCCGCCGGCAGTATCAGGAGGCGGTGACGACCAAGGGCCTCGACCCCGCGGCCGTGGCCGCCCAGGTGGTGCACTCGCTCGCCCAGCCGGCGGGTGTCGGCGTGCTCGAGATCGCGTTGATGTCGACCAACCAGTACTGACGACCCGCACATCGGAACATCGGAAATCGGTCCTTGACTTCAACAACACTTGAAGTCGTACAACAGGGAGCATGACCGTTTCCACCTCCCTCATCAGCTACGACGACGCACTCCACCGGTTCCTCGCGACCAGGGGCACGTACCGCGGTGGGCTGTCCAACCACGGCCCCATGGCGACCGAGGCGCTCGACCACATGGGTGCAGCCGAGTGGATCGACCCGTTCGTCGCCGCCTACGAGCCGCGGCTCGAACCCCGCACCCCGCCACCGGAGCGCGGCGGCGATTGGCGCGGCCTGCTCGACGAGTTCCTCCCCGACCTCGTCGGGTCGGCCGCCGCCGGGGCCGGCCACTGCCTCCTCCGCACCGCGCACGCGGTGCGCGGCATCGAACGGGCCGAGGCCCAGGGGCACGTGCCCGCCGTCCGCGTCGACGAGCTCCGGACCTCACTCGTCAGGTGGCGGGCCGACACCGGCCTGCCGGCCCCTTCCGCGCTGACCGGCGACCGCTCGATCGCCGACTGGTCGGACTCGCTGGCACCGCTCGCCACGTTCGACGCGGTGCCCGGGCTGTTGACGGCCTCCCTCTCCCTCGCCGCCGAGCAGTCGGGGTTCGTCGACGCCGTCGCGTCACTCCGGCGCAGCGACGACCCGCACGACACGCTCGATCGACTCGCGACGCGAGCGCTCGAGGGCTACCTCGCCAACGACGACGGTCTGGCGCGGTTCACACTGCTCCACGGCGTCACCGTGCCGACGATGGCGCGCGTCCTCGTCGACCACCTCGACGAGGCGGCACAGCGTCGGCTCGAGGCGGCGGTCGCCGGGTTCGTCGCCGCGGCAGCGGTCGCGTTCGACCGCCGAATCGATGCGCCCGACGGCCCGCTCCCACCGGTGCGACCCGACGCCGCTCGCCGGGCCGGCGCATCGCTCGACGACCACACGATCAAGTTCACCGACGCCTGCCTCGGCCTCGCCGAGCGAACCGGGAGCGACCTGCCCCTCCGCGCCGCCGAACTCCAGATCCAGCTCACGACCTGACCCGAACGGGCGGACGCCCGGGCATGCGACGCGTCAACTGCGGGTCGGTGACGTGTCGTCACGGCGAAGTCGGGCGCCGCGGTGTGAGCAGTCGGTCAATCGGCGTGAGGAGTCGGTGAAGCGACTCAAGTCGATCAGAGCCCATCACGATGAACAGAGCGACACGTTCCGCCACGTGAGCGCAGCACCACCGCCTTCACGTCGTGCTCACCCGATGTACGAACGAAGCGCCGCCGGTTTCCGCCACCGACGGCGCTTCGCTCGTTTCCGGGGTCCCGCCGGAACTCGGACCACGCAGGCGAACGCCCGTGATCACGCAGCAACGTCTGCGGGCGACACCGCAGGCGCGCGCAACGCACTTCGCCCCGACGACCAGGCGCCGACCGCGTGCGCTGCGAGCGCACCGTCGATCGACGACTGGACCCGAACGCCGAGCAGCAGGTTCTCCACCTGATCGGGTTCGGCCAGCGGGTACTCGTCGAGGAACGCCCGGGCAGCGATCACCTCGTGTTCGGCGTCGGCGAGCACGTGCACGTGGAAGAACGCACGAACGTCGTCGGCGAGACCGAGACGTTCGCAGGCATGGACCATCTGCTGGTTCGGGTCGACCGAGTCCATCTCGAACAGCGCGAGTTGGCCGACCACCGCGCCGCGCAGCGACCGGTTCATTCCGGCGGCGGTCACGAAGTTGAACGTCGCGAACGCCACGCCCGGCAGCCGCGGATACACCTCGGAGTCCACCGGACCGCCGGCGCCTTCGAGCGCCGCGAGGAACAGCTCGGCGTGCGTGTGGTCGTGGCCGACCCCGTACTCTCCGGCCTGGATGTCGCACAGCGCCCGCTTGACGTCGCCGCGCAAGCGAGGAACCGCCCACGTATGCGGGTCGGCCTCCTGGTGCTGGTACGGCAGTCGGAGCACGAGCGACTCGCGCACCTGGTCGGCGGTGCCGTCGTGTTCGAGGAAGGCGGCGATGCCGGGCGTGCCGCCGGGTGCCAGCGCGTGCCGTACGGCGCCGCGAGGTTCGCTCGGGCCGTCGGCACACCGGCGGCGCATCTCGTCGAGGAACCATCGCTCGAACCGTCGTCGGAGCGCGATCACGTCGGCGTCCCACTCGATGTCGTCGTCGACGCCGTCCCATCCCTGGTAGCTCGCGCAGTTCAGGAGGAACCAGGCGTACTGGGCGTCGTCGTCGAATCGGTCGTACGGCAGGGTCTTCGGCCGAACTCCCGGCCGTCGCTGGAGCACCCCGTGAACGTGGTGCGACCAGGGACCGGTCGGGTGAGGGAGGGTGCGCAGGGTCATGGCAGCGGCGATATCCCGCGCGCCCGGGGGCGAAACGTGGGCGGTCGATCTTCACCCGATGGGCGACACCGCCGGATGGGCGGTCCGGCGATGCATGCCGCCCGAGCGGGCGGCCCTGAGCACGTTCGACCGACGGTTCGAACGTCAACTCGACGGTCGCCACGACAGCTGTGCGACACGCTCGGGTGAACTCACGTCAGGGTTAGGTGAAGGTCGGTGAGGAGTCGGTGAACCCGCTCAAGCGGGCCTCGCCCCGGCACGATGAACAGATGTAGCCGAACCGCCGATCGGCTCGCATCTCACCGGATTTCTCGACGAAGCGCTTTCGGACCGCCCCCGAAGGCGCTTCGTCGCGTCCGGGCTCAAGCCGGGGAGCGCCGGTGCCAATCGGTCGCCGACTGGAACGCGTCGCCCACCCGCAGCACGACGTTCTCGCGCATCGCCGGCGCGTGGATCATCAGACCGATCGGCAAGCCGTCGGCGGTGAACCCGCACGGCACCGACAACCCACACCACGCCAACCGGTTCGCGATCGACGTGTTGCGCAGGTACCGCCCGTTGAACCCGGCATAGGTCTCGGGGGTCGCGTCCACTTCGGCGATCGGCCTCGCCGGCAGCATCGTGGTCGGCATCAGGAACGCGTCGATGCCGGCGGTGCGCTCGGCGAACGACGACTCCAACCGTCGCCACGCCTCGAACGCGTCGAGATAGTCGACCGCCGTCAGCTCACGCCCCGGCAGCATCCGGCTCGCGACGACCGGGTCGAGGTCGTCGAACGATTCCTCGAGGAGTCGCCGGTTGATCGCGTACGCCTCGGCCGCCACCGTTCGCCCACGATCGGGAGCGGCAGCGGTGCCCAACACCTCGGGGATCTCCGGTGCGTCGATCGACGTGACGTCGGCACCGAGATCGGCCAGCACGTCGCCGGCAGCCCGCACCGCCGTCGCCACGGCCGGATCGACCCCGTCGAAGAAGAACGTGTCGATGAACGCGACGCGCATCCCGCCGACACCCGACCCGATCGCCGTCGACACATCGTGCGGTTGTTGCCCTGCCGTCGCCGGGTCGCCCGGGTCCGCGCCCTGTACCGCCCGGTACACCAGCGCCGCGTCGGCCGCCGAGCGCGTCAGCGGACCGACCGAGTCGAGGGTGCCGCTCAGCGGATAGACCCCGGCACGGCTCACCCGGCCGACCGTGGTCTTCAGCCCGGTGATGCCGCACAACGACGCAGGGATCCGTACCGAGCCGCTCGTGTCGGTGCCGAGCGCGACCGGTACCACCCCGGCGGCGACCGCCACGGCCGAGCCGCTCGACGACCCACCCGGCACGTACGGTCCGTCGCCACCCCACGGGTTGCACGGCGTGCCGGTGTCGTGGTTGATCCCCACCCCGCCGAACGCGAACTGCACGGTGTGGGTCTTGCCCACCAACACCATGCCGGCCTGGCCCAACCGTTGCACGACACCGGCGTCGTCCTCGGCGACGTTGTCGGCGAGGAGGTGTGTGCCGGCCCCGGTCGCTTCGCCTGCCACGTCGAACAGATCCTTGACGGCGTACGGGATGCCGTGCAGCGGTCCGCGCGAATCGCCGTTCGCCAACTCGCGTTCGGCCTTCGCCGCGTCGGCGAGCGCCCGCTCGCGGGTGACCGTGACGAACGCGTGGAGGCGTCCGTCGAGCTCCTCGATCCGGTCGAGGACGTGGGTGGTGAGTTCGACCGGTGACAGCTCGCCGCCGTGCAGCAGCTCCGACAGCCGACCGACGTCGAGATGATCGAGATCGTGCATCGAATCGAGCGTACGCCGACGCGGTGCGAGCCGACGAGTACGGCGGCGAGGGCGCATCGCGACCGTCGTACCCGTCGATCGGGTGACGACAGGCGGGTAGGATTCATCTCCCGTCACGGACCGACACCACGATGATCTCCGCTCCTCCGCCCGACGGCGAAGCCGCTCGCCTCGCCGCACTCGACGACCTCGAGATCCTCGACACGCTGCCCGAGCAGGCCTACGACGACATCACCCTGCTCGCCTCACAGATCTGCGAAACGCCGATCGCGCTGATCACACTCGTCGACGAGACCCGTCAATGGTTCAAGTCCAAGGTCGGAACCGACATCGAGAGCACGTCTCGTGACGTCGCGTTCTGCTCCCACGCCATCCTGCAACCCGACCGGCTGCTCCAGGTGCCCGATACGGCGAACGACGAACGGTTCGCCGACAACCCGATCACGACCGAGATCGGCATCCGGTTCTACGCGGGCGTGCCGCTCACC
>CAXAWD010000195.1:0-6820 GCA_963972325.1 uncultured Acidimicrobiaceae bacterium | reverse complement strand
TGCTGTCATCATGCATCTCATGCTAGGCGTGGCCCCCGGCGCTGCGCCGCAAGGCGATCCTCACGGCCAAGGTCCAGGACGAGGCCGGTCACGGTCTCTACCTGTACGGCGCCGCCGAGACCCTCGGTACGCCGCGCGAGGAGCTGCTCGACCGGCTGCACACCGGCCGACAGAAGTACTCCTCGATCTTCAACTACCCCACGCTCACGTGGGCCGACGTGGGCGCGATCGGCTGGCTGGTCGACGGGGCCGCGATCATGAACCAGGTGCCGCTGTGCCGCTGCTCGTACGGGCCGTACGCACGGGCGATGGTGCGGATCTGCAAGGAGGAGAGCTTCCATCAGCGCCAGGGGTTCCAGATCATGCTCGACCTCGCCAACGGCACCCCTGCGCAACACGACATGGCCCAGGCCGCGCTCGACCGCTGGTGGTGGCCGTCGATCATGATGTTCGGCCCACCCGACGCCGAGTCGACGCACGGCGAGCAGAGCATGCGGTGGGGCATCAAACGGTTCGGCAACGACGAACTGCGTCAGAAGTTCATCGACGCCACCGTGCCGCAGGCCGACCTGCTCGGCCTCACCATCCCCGACCCCGACCTCCGCCTCGACGAGTCGACCGGCCACTACGTGCACGGCCCGATCGATTGGGACCACTTCTGGGACGTGGTGAAAGGCAACGGCCCCTGCAACCGCAGTCGCATCGAAACCCGGGTCGGCGCCCACGAGCGCGGCGCCTGGGTCCGCGAGGCCGCCACCGCCTACGCCGACAAGCAGGCCGCCCGCACCGCGGAGGCCGCAGCATGAATCGCGAGTTGTGCCTGGCACAACTCGCGATGTGGGGGGTGGGGCGATGAGCGGGAGCACCTCCGACTGGCCGCTGTGGGAAGTGTTCGTGCGGGCCAAGCGCGGCGTCAGCCACGTGCACGCCGGCACCGTGCACGCTCCCGACGCCGAACTCGCCCTGCAGAACGCCCGCGACCTGTTCACCCGGCGCTCCGAAGGCGTCAGCCTCTGGGTGGTCAAGTCGACCGACATCACGGCCTCCGACCCCGACGACCGGGACGCGTTCTTCGACCCGGCCGCCGACAAGTCGTTCCGCCACCCCACCGACTTCGACCTGCCCGACGAAGTCGCGAACATGTGATGGGTTCCACCGACGACCACCTGGTCACCTACGTGCTCCGGCAGGGTGACCGGGCGCTGATCCTCGCCCAACGCCTGCTCGAGGAGATCACCCACGCTCCCGAGATCGAGGAGGACATGGCGTTGTCGAACCTCGCGCTCGACCTGATCGGCCAGGCTCGTGGCCTGTACACGTACGCCGGCGAACTCGAGGGGCCCGACGACGACGGCAACGCCCGCACCGAGGACCACTACGCCTACTGGCGCGAGCAGCACGAGTTCCTCAACCCGCTGCTCGTCGAGCAACCCAACGACGACTTCGCCCACGTGATCGGCCGCCAGTTCCTGCACGACGCGATGGCGCTCCCCTACTGGCAGGCGATGATGTCGTCGGGCGACGACACGCTCGCGGCGCTCGCCGGCAAGACGGTCAAGGAGACCGCCTATCACCTGCGCCACAGCCGCAGTTGGGTCGTCCGGCTCGGCGACGGCACCGACGAGAGCCACCGACGGATGCAGACGGCGATCGACCACCTGTGGCGCTACACCGGCGAACTCTTCGAGCGTGACGAGGTCGACGACAGCCTCGTCGACGCCGGCGTCGCCGCCGACGCAGACGCCGTACGCGACGAATGGCGACGCACGGTGGACGCCGCGCTGACCGAGGCGACCCTCACGGTTCCCGACGACGGTGTGATGCAGTCGGGGGGCCGCCACGGCCGCCACACCGAACCGTTCTCGTACCTGATCGGCGAGATGCAGGTGCTCGCCCGAGCACACCCGGGGGCGTCATGGTGATCACCGTCGACGACCTGGACCAGGCCGTGCGCGACATCGACGACCCCGAACTCCCCCACGTCACCATCGGCGACCTGGGCATCGTCCGGTCGGTCGAGGTCGACCACGACCGCAACGTCGCCACCGTCGTCCTGACACCCACCTACACCGGTTGCCCCGCCACCGAGCAGATCCGCGACGACGTCGCCGCGGCCGTCGCCGAAGCCGGGTTCGAGGCCGACGTCCGGTTCGCGATCAGCCCGGCCTGGACCACCGACTGGATCACCGACCGCGGTCGCGAGCGTCTGGCGGCCGCCGGGATCGCACCCCCGCCGCCGGTCGGCGAACCCGGTGTCACGTTCGTCGACCCGCCGGTGGCGTGCCCCCGCTGCGGGTCGCGACGCACCCGACCGATCTCGCAGTTCGGCGGCACGGCGTGCAAGGCGAGCTACGTCTGCGACGCGTGCACCGAACCGTTCGAGCTGTTCAAGGCGCTGTGACCGGATGACGACCGACCAGATCACCTCCACACCCGGCGACGGACCGACCGACGATGAGCCGATCGACGATGAGCCGATCGACGACGGGTTCCGTCCGCTCCGGGTGGCCGCCATCGACCACGACACCGACGACAGCGTCGTGATCACGTTCGACCGGGACGACCGACGCCTGCGCTTCGAACACGGACAGCACCTCACGCTGCGCCACGAGTTCGACGGCGTCGAGCTGCGCCGCAGCTACTCGATCTGCTCGCGAGCACCCGACGGCCCACTGCGGATCGCGCTCCGACGCGTGCCGGGCGGCGTGTTCTCGACATGGGCGTCGACCGAGCTCCGGGTCGGCGACTCGATCGACGCACTCCCACCGCTCGGCCACTTCACCCACCGCATCGACCCCACGAACACCGGCACCTACGCGGCGCTCGCCGCCGGAAGCGGCATCACGCCGATCCTGTCGATCGTCTCGACGATCCTCGCGGCCGAGCCGGAGTCGCAGGTCTCGTTGCTCTACCTGAACCGCTCGAGCCAGACGACGATGCTGCTCGACGAACTCCACGACGTGCGCGACCGGCACCTCGGCCGTCTCTCGATCGCGTTCGCGTTCACCCGGGAGGAAACCGGCGGCGAGTTGTTGAGTGGCCGCCCCGACCGAGCCCGGATCGAACGGTGGATCGACACGGGCCTGCTCCCCGCCGACGCCGACCATGCGTTCCTGTGCGGCCCGATCGAGATGACCAACGACGCTCGCGACGCACTCATCGCCGCCGGCATGGACGCCGAACACATCCACCGGGAGATCTTCACGACCAAGCAGCAGGGCACGGCGACGCTGGCACCGCAGGAGATCACCGAGACGTCGGTCGCCGTCGCCACCGGTCGGGCCACGCTGCACGGTCGTGCCACGCAGTTCGACCTGTACGAGGGCGACTCGGTACTCGACGCCGTGCAACGGGTTCGACCCGACGCCCCGTTCAGCTGCCGCAGCGGCGTGTGCTCCACCTGCCAAGCCGTCGTGCGCGACGGCTCGGTCGACATGGCGGTCAACTACGGCCTCAGCGACGACGAGGTCGCCCGGGGCTACGTGCTCACCTGCCAGTCCACACCGACCACCGATCACCTCGACGTCGACTTCGACGCCTGACGATCGCCCGCCGCTCCGTCGGTGCGTCAGCGCACGTCGTCGACGACGAAGCGACCGTGCAACCAGTTGGCGTCCGCGACGATCGCTCCCGAGGACGGTTCCGCGATCGCCGCCAGGTGCTGTTCGGCGAGTTCGACGCAGCCGCCGTACACGAACGCCGCCAACGCTCGCGCCCGGGCCCCCGCCCACCCGTCGGGCAACAGCGCCTCGGGCACCAGCGGATCGACGAGCACGATTCTGCGGTATGCGGCGATCAGCAGCATCCTGAGTTTGAACGCGTCCTCCGGCGTCAGCGCCTGGAACGTGGTGCGGTCGATGTCGCCGAAGTCGTCGACGAACGCGTGGTAGTCGGCTGCCACCTCGTCGAGCGGAGCACACCGGCGCGCCAACTCCTCTTCGTCGATCGTGCCGGGACCGTCGAACACCTCGGAACGGGTCACGAGCACGTTGCGGAACCCGCCCATCTGCTCGACGACCGCCGCAGCCTCCTCCGCACTCACGACCGGCGAGGCCATCACGTTCGGAGCGACCACACCCAGCCCGGCCCAGGTGAGTCGCTGTCGCAGCTGCGCCCTGGCGGCCGAGGTGGCCTCGGCTCCGTCGACCACGACGACGGTCCACCGTCCGTCCCACGGCCGCTGCCGAGACCCGTAGATCCGCGCATCGGCCTGACGGAACAACTCGACCGCCGACGGTGCGACGCCGTAGTAGCTGCGACGCCCCACCGGCTCGGCTTCGAGCAGCCCGTCGTTGACCAGCCGTGTGAGCGACGTTCGCACCAGCCGTTCGCTGACACCGAACGGAGCGAGCAGGGCCGTGAGCGACCCCACCGACACCCGCACGTCGGAGCCGTGCGGGAGCAGCGCGTCACCGAACAGCGTCACCAGCAGGTTGCGGGCGCTCGGTGCACCGCCCGCGATGTCGACCGCGCGCAAGCGATCCAGTGCCGTGGTCACGCGCTGGCCACCGGGCTGCTCGGTCGGGCGTGCATCCGCCAACCGTACCGAGCGACGGCGATGCCGCAGCGACACGACACGATGCGACCCTGACGCGCCGTCAGCCCTGCTTGATCGCCTGGTAGCGAGCGAGCGTCTCCTCGCGCTCGGCCCGGTGGTCGACCATCGGTTCGGGATAGTCGGACGTTCCCAGTTCGGGGATCCACCGCTCGACGTAGTCGCCGGTCGGGTCCCATCGATCCTGTTGCGTCGTCGGGTTGAACACCCGGAAGTACGGCGACGCGTCGGTGCCGGTGCCGGCCGCCCATTGCCAGCCGTGGTTGTTCGATGCAAGGTCACCGTCGAGCAGGTGCTGCATGAAGTGCCGGGCACCCCACTGCCACGGCAGGTGGAGGTCTTTCACGAGGAAGCTCGCGACGATCATGCGAACCCGGTTGTGCATCCAACCGATCTCCCGGAGCTGGCGCATCCCGGCGTCGACGATCGGGAACCCGGTGCGTCCGTCCGCCCACCGACGAAACTTGTCGTCCGCCTCCGAACCCGTGTCGACGGCGATCCGATCGAAACGGTCGTCGAGGTTCTGCCAGGCCGTGTGCGGACGCTGGAACAGCACGTCCGCGTAGAAGTCACGCCACGCGAGTTCGGTCCGGAACACCCGGTGCCCCTCGTTACGACCGTCGGTCTCGGCGAGGAGTTGGCGCGGATGCACGACCCCGTACTTCAGGAACGGCGACAGTTCGCTCGTGCCCCGCTCGGCGGGCAGGTCGCGTCGATCGGCGTAGTCACCGAGGCCGTCGTCGCGGAACCGCCGCCAACGCGCGAGCACGTTGCCCTCGGTGGCACTGGGCAACTCGAACGACAGCTCGGGTCGCATCGGGAGCCCATCGGTCGGTGCGTCCACCCAGTTCGGCGATCGTGGCGCGTCGATCGGTTCGTCCCAGCCGTGCTCGCGCCACCGACGAGAGAACGGCGTGAACACGGCGTACGGCTTGCCGTCGTCCTTCGTGACCCCACCCGGCGCCACCGCGTACGGAGAGCCGACGCCGGCGAGCCGACGACCGGCACCTCGGAGGGCGTCGGCGACCGCCTCGTCGCGCTCGCGGCCGTACGGCGAGTAGTCACGCGACACGTAGACGGTGGCGGCGTCGAACTCGTCGGCCAACTCGGGGAGCACGGTCGTCGGTTCGCCGCGCCGGATGACCAGCGCACCGTCGGTCGCCTCGGTGAGCGCAGCGAGACAGTCGTGGAGCAGTGCGCGGCGCGGCGATCCGGCGGCGTCGAACGCCGGATCGAGCACGAACAGCGGCAGCACATCGCCGTCGGCCGCTGCGGCGGCCAGCGCGGGGTGGTCGCGGAGGCGGAGGTCTCTCCGGAACCACATGATCGATGTCATGGGCCCAGTGTGGCCAATTCCGACACCCCGCAAACACCACGCGCGGTGGCAGCGGGGCTCAGGGATGTTCGTTCGGGCTCGGCGCGATCGTCGTCGAGGAGCCGAGCAGCGTGCGCAACACCTCGAATCGTGTCTCGCTCTCGCGGCGTCCGAGCCCCCACCACGCGAGACCGAGCACCGCCGACAGCGTGACGATCCCGCCGTAGGCGAGCGACCACTCCAGACCGACGTAGTCGCCGATCAGACCGGTGATCGGGCCACCGATCGGGTATGAACCCAGGAACGCGACGGCCGTCAGGGCGAGGATGCGCCCACGCATGTCGGGCGGGCACTCCTGTTGCGTGATCGCGTTCATCGACGTGACGAACGCTGCGCCGCCCAACCCGAGCGGCACCGCGAGCACGAGCGCCAGCCAGACGTTGCCCGACCAGGCCAACGCCAATGCGGCCAGGCCGAGCACGGCCGCATTCGCGACCAGCCACCTGATCGTGACGACCGGCCGGCTGGCGGTGAGCAGCGAGCCGAGCAGGCTGCCGATGCTCATCGTGGTCAGCACCCAGCCGAACCAGTACTCGGCGCCCCAGACCTCGCGCGACATCCGGGGGAACACCACGTTGTGGTTGAACCCGAACGTGGCGATCACGGTGAACGCGACGAACGGCACGAAGAGATTCGGTGCCCGCCGGACGAACCGCAGACCGTCGCGCACCGGCGTGCCGCCGCGGGCGACCCGAGGTGCCCGGTGGAGTTCCGACTGATTCAGGAAGAACAGACTGCCGAGGATCGCCACGAACGAAAGCGCGTTGAGCGAGAACAGCCAGCCGGTGCCGAGCGGCCCGACGAGCATCGCTGCGATCGCCGGGCCGAAGATCCGCGAACCGGTCATCGTGGCGGTGTTCAGCGAGATCGCGTTGGCGATGTCCTCCTGT
>CAXAWD010000194.1:0-6821 GCA_963972325.1 uncultured Acidimicrobiaceae bacterium | reverse complement strand
GAGGTGATCCAGGCGAACGGACACACCGGGTCCCAGAAGAACTCGATGTCGTAGCTCGGACCGGACTCGGGCGGTGTGGTCGGGGGCATGGATGTAGCAACTCGATGCACTGCGGCCGCATTCCCCCCGGAGGTTCGAGCCGAAGTCCGGACCCGTGCGGCGGATCGGCTACGCGGACGTCGAGCTGTTGAACTTGCGGATGCTCAGGCCGGCGAACACGACGATGATGCCGACCGACCAGAGGATCGACCACAGCGCGTCGTTGCCGACCGGGTTGCCGTTGTAGAGGGCCCGCGCCGCATTGGTGACGATCGTGAACGGGTTCGCATCGGCGACGGGCTGGAGCCAGCCCGGCATCGAGGCGGGGTCGACGAAGGCGGACGAGACGAACGTCATCGGGAACATCCAGATGAAGCCGGCGGAGTTCGCGGCCTCGACCGAGCCGACCGACAGCCCCATCAGCGCCTGCACCCAGCTCAGCGCGTAGCTGAACAGCAACAACAGCAGCGTGGCGAGCACGGCTTCGAAGATCGACCCCTCGAAACGGAATCCGATCGGCCAGAAGGAAACCAGCAGCATCACGAAGAACGTGATGATGTTGCGCACCAGATCGCTGACCGTGCGTCCGATCAGTACGGCGGCCCGCGACATCGGCAGCGACCGGAGCCGGTCGACGAGACCCTTGCTGAGGTCTTCGGCGAGGCCGATGCCGGTGAACGCGGACCCGAACACGAGCGACTGGCTGAAGATGCCGGGGATCAGGAACTGGTCGTAGTTGGCGAACCCGTCGACCTCGATCGCGCCGCCGAACACGTAGACGAACAGCA
The DNA here is from genome assembly GCA_963972325.1 of uncultured Acidimicrobiaceae bacterium. Classification (GTDB taxonomy): domain Bacteria; phylum Actinomycetota; class Acidimicrobiia; order Acidimicrobiales; family Ilumatobacteraceae; genus Ilumatobacter. The sequence continues at coordinate 5,994 of CAXAWD010000194.1, read as the reverse complement.
CGACGAACATGATCGGCTGAATGGTTGCGAAGATCAGTAGCTCGATGTTGCGTGGGATGATGCGCAGGTGGCGGTCGGCTTCGACCCACGAGTCGCGCAGGGTCATCTCGAAGGCGTTCACGGCGCCACCTCCTCGAGGTCGTCGCCGGCCGTTCGCCCGGTGAGGGTGAGGAACACGTCGTCGAGCGTGGGGCGGCGGACCTCGACGTCGAGTACGTCGATGCCGGCGTCGTCGAGCGCACGGATCACGCCGGGCACGACCCGGTCGCCGGAGTGGATCGGCGCCGAGAACGACCGACCGTCGTGACTGACGTCGACGCTGCCGGTGCAGAGCGGGGCGAGCGTGGCGAGCGCGCCGTCACGGTTCTCGGCACGGGCGATCGACACGCTCAGTCGGTCGCCGCCGATGCGGTCTTTCAGTTCGTCGGACGTGCCGTTGGCGATGACCGTGCCGGAGTCGATCACGATGATGCGCTCGGCGAGCCGGTCGGCCTCGTCGAGGTACTGGGTGGTGAGGAGCACCGTGGTGCCGTCGTGTTCGAGCTCTTCGATCAGGTCCCACATGGCGAGTCGGCTGCGTGGGTCGAGGCCGGTGGTGGGCTCGTCGAGGAACAGTACGGAGGGCCGGGCGATCAGGCTCATCGCGATGTCGAGTCGGCGTCGCATGCCGCCCGAGTACCCCTTGACGACACGATCGCTGGCGTCGACGAGGTCGAATCGTTCGAGGAGGTCGCGTGCGCGTGCCTTGACCTCGCTCTTGGGCAGGTGGAAGAGACGACCGACGTACTCCATGTTCTCCCGGCCGGTGAGTCGCTCTTCGACGGCCGCGTACTGGCCGGTGAGGCCGATTCGCTCGCGGACGCCGTGCGGGTCGGCGAGTACGTCGATGCCGTCGATCGTCGCCTGCCCTCCGTCGGGTCGGAGGAGTGTGGTCAGCACCCGGACGGTGGTGGTCTTGCCGGCGCCGTTGGGGCCGAGCAACCCGTAGATCGCTCCGCGAGGTACCTCGAGGTCGACACCGTCGAGCGCCACGGTGTCGTCGAAGCGTTTGACGAGGCCGTGTGCCTCGACTGCCAGATCTGTCATCCCGCCATTCTGGCGATCGGGTGTGACAATCGCGTCAGAGGTTGTGGGGTCAGGCCGGTCGGAGCACCGATTGGGTCTGTGTGGTTTTGGCGACCAGTCGGTCGTCGACGCGCAGTTCGGTTTCCACCACGATCGTCGTTCGGCCGCGATGCAACGGAGTCGATGTCGCGGTCACCGACGCGCCCTCTCGAACGGCGCCCACGAAGTTCGTCTTGGATTCGATCGTCGAGGTGCCGATCGCTCCGTCGGGCAGGTTGAGGAACGCGCAGGCCCCACCGGCGGCATCGGCGAGGGCCATGACGGCACCGCCGTGGAGCAGGCCGCCGGACGTGCACAGCTCGGCGCGCCAGTCGAGATGGGCGACGACGCGCTCGGCGCTCGCTTCGGAGGCGGTCATCCCGAGCGTCGCGCAGAGGGGCATCGATGTACGGAGGAGTTCGGTCGGTTCCATGGGTTCAGCCGGTTTCGGGAAGCGGCGGCGATTCGGGCGCCGCCGAGGGGTGGGTGGGCGCGACCGCGGGCGGGTCGCTCGGTGCGGCGCCGGCGACCATGGCGACGCGGATCCCGGGTGCGCCCGGGTGGTCGCCGTCGAGGGTCGACGGGTCGCCGCACCAGAAGCGGAAGACGAACGAGGCCACGTCGCGCTCGTGGGTCGGTGCCGTCCACACGAACGTCCAGGGTGAGGTCGCGAGTCCGGTGTCGACGGCCGAGGTGGTGCCACGGTGTTCGTCGGTGATCCACGCCACGACCGGTTCGTGGTGGTCGACGCAGCTGCCGTCGAACGTGACGATGCCGCCGAGGCCGACCTGTGCGGTCGACGCCGCGACCCGCGACGGCACGAGTGTGGGTCGGAGGGCGGTCGTCGACGTGGTCGTGGAGGTCGGTGTCGTCGTGGTCGTCGTGGTCGTCGGCGTCGTCGTGGTCGTCGCAATCGTGGTGGTGGACGAGGGTTCGGCGGAGCTGCCTCCGGCCGGGGCAGTGCGACCGAAGAGGAACAACGCGCAGGTCGTCAGGGTGGCCGTGAGCGCGACGACGCCCGCTCCGCTCCACCTGCTCGTCATGCCAGAATCTTGACAGATCGGCCGCGAATCGTGGCGGTCCGTCGCGTGTTCGTACGGTCCGTGGCCGACGGGACGGTACGGGGCGGCCGAACCGCGCCGTCAGACGCTGCGGGCGGCGTTGTCGAACCGGGTGTACTGACCGAGGAAGACCAGTCGTTTGGTGCCGATCGGCCCGGCGCGGTGCTTGGCGACGATGACCTCGGCCGAACCCTTGTCGGGCGAGTCCTCGTGGTACACCTCGTCGCGGTACAGGAACATGACGACGTCGGCGTCCTGCTCGAGCGAACCCGACTCGCGGAGGTCGCTGAGCATCGGTCGTTTGTCGGCGCGGGCCTCGAGCGAACGGCTGAGCTGGCTGGCCGCGACGATCGGCACCTCGAGTTCACGGGCGAGGATCTTCAGGTTTCGGCTGATCTCGCTGACCTCGAGCTGGCGGTTCTCGGAGTTGCCGGTGCCGCCCATCAGCTGGAGGTAGTCGATCAGGATCAGGCCGAGACCACCGAACCGGGCCTTGATGCGCCGCGCCTTGGCGCGGATCTCCATGACGGTGACGCGGGGGTTGTCGTCGAGGAACAGCGGCACCTCGAGACGGCCGATCGCCTTGCCGATCTTGGCCCAGTCGCTCTCGGCGAGCTTGCCGGTGCGGAGCTTGGTGCGGTCGACGCGACCTTCGCCGGCGAGGATGCTCTGCGTCATCTCCTGGTGGCCCATCTCGAGCGAGAACATCAGCACGGGCTTCTGCGCCTGCTGCGCGACGTGGGTGGCCATGCCGAGCAGGAAGCTCGACTTGCCCATGGCGGGGCGGGCACCGACGATGTACAACGCGTTGGGCTGGAGGCCCGACAGGAGCTCGTCGAGGTCGGTGTAGCCGCTGGGCACACCGGTGATCGTGTCGCCACGGTCGTAGGTCTCCTGGAGGTGGTCCATCACCTCGGGGAGCAGCTCTTCGATGGTGCGGGTCGAGTCGGTGACGCGCTGCTCGGCGACGTTGAAGACCTTGGTCTCGGCCTCGTCGAGGGCCTTCACGACGTCGTCGGGTTCGCTGTAGGCGAGCTCGGCGATGTCGCCGGCCGCGTAGATCAGCTGGCGGAGGAGCGCGGTCTCCTGGACGATCTTGGCGTAGTGCCCGGCCGACGAGATGGCCGGCGTGGCGTTCTGGAGTTCGTGCAGCGCGCTCGGGCCGCCGACCTCGTCGAGCAGGCCGGCGCGGCGCAGCTCGTCGGCGACGGTGACCGTGTCGGCCGGCGCCGCGCTCGAGTAGAGCGCGCGGATCGCGTCGAAGATGTGGCGGTTGGCCGGCCGGTAGAAGTCGGCGGGCGTGAGGCCCATCTCGCTGACGACGCCGATCGCGTCGCGCGACAGCAGCATCGCTCCGAGCACCGACTCCTCGGCGTCGATGTTGTGCGGAGGCACACGCCCGCGGCTGCCGGACTGGCCGCCACCGCCGGACGAACGTGGCCCGTCGGAGCGCCGGGGGCCGTCACCGCCGAACCCGCCACCTGCGCCACCGCCGGTATCGATGGGGAAATTCTCGTCACCGGCCATGAGGCCACCATCCTGGCGGTGTTGCCCTGTGCGTTGAAAGGGGACAACGAAGCAATGACGTGGACAACCGGAAAATCCGGTGGATAAGCACGGCGTCGCTGTGGATGCCCATGTGGACATCCTCGTTCGAGGGTGTCGCAGGGCACGACCGGCGGGGTGGCGGGCTGCCGGGTGACGGCCTACGACGTTCGTCGGAACAGGTACGCGAACGGCGAGGTCGTGTAGGCGATGCCGCGCCCGCTGTCGTAGAGCAGATCACGGGTGATCGTCGTCGGGCGTTTCGGCACGAGGTACCGACCGAGGTCGTCGTCGGACACCCTGTACGCACCGTCCCGCGACGTGACGACACCCGCCAGCTCGTACCGGTCGTCGATCGATGCCATCGCCGCGTCGCCGTGGCTGGAGTTGACCAGCAAGGTTCCGCCGACCCGCAGATGCCGGGTGCAGTGTTCCGACACGAAGCCGGCGTACAGCGAGATCAGGAGGTCGAATGCCTCGTCGGCGAGCGGAAGTTCGTCGCTGTAGTCGGCGTGGACGAACGCGATCGTCCTGGCTGCGGTGCCCGCCTCGGCCCGCACGATCTCCTCGACGCCCGCCCGGTCGCCGAAGAACCGGTTCGCCCGGCGATCGACATCGACGTAGGTGACGTCGGGGATCGAGAACGACGGAGCGATGTCGACGTAGCTGCCGGGGTAGAGCGCCGATGCCGCACCGGTCGCCTCGGCAACGGCTCGGAAGAGCGGCCGTCGGTCGCCGACCGAACGGTCCTGGCGCTCCCAGAGTTCGACCGTCGACTCCGGCATCGCCGTCAGCCCCGGATCTCGTCGAGTTGATCGAAGACGACGTCGAGGTTGCGGAGGCTGCGGCGCAGGTCGAACGCGTCGTCGAGCAACCCGTTCGGCACCTCGTCGTCCGCTTCGAGCAGGCTGCGGAAATCGGTGGCCTCGTCCCAGGCCCGCATCGCGTTGCGTTGCACGATGCGATACGCATCGTCGCGGCTCATGCCGGACGCGACCAGGCCGAGCAGCACCGGTTGGCTGAACACGAGCCCGTAGCTGGCATCGAGGTTGGCCTGCATCCGCTCGGGGAACACGACGAGGTTCGAGAGCAGCCGACCCATCCGACGCATCACGTAGTGCGCCATGTGCGACGAGTCCGGGAGCACGACCCGTTCGACCGAGGAGTGCGAGATGTCGCGCTCGTGCCAGAGGGCGACGTCCTGCAAGCCGGCGAGCAGGTTCGTGCGCAACACGCGTGACAGCCCGGTGATCGTCTCGGCCGAGATCGGGTTGCGTTTGTGCGGCATCGCCGACGAACCCTTCTGACCCGGTTTGAACCCCTCCTGCGCCTCGCGCACCTCGGTGCGTTGGAGATGGCGGAGTTCGACCGCCATCAGCTCGCACGTGGCGCCGATCGATGCACACGCGTAGAGGAACTCGCTGTGCCGGTCGCGGGCGATCACCTGGGTGGCGGGCACGGGTCGCAGGCCGAGCGCGTCGCCGACGAACCGTTCGACCGACGGAGCGATGTTGGAGTACGTGCCGACCGCGCCGGACAGCTTCATCACGGCGACCGACTCGCGAGCGGCCCGCAGGCGGGTGCGGTCGCGATCGACCTGCAACGCCCACAGCGCGACCTTGGCGCCGAACGTGGTGGGTTCGGCGTGCACGCCGTGGGTGCGCCCGATCATCACCGTGTCGCGGTGCTCGTCAGCGAGGTCGAGCAGAATCTGGAGGAGTCGGCCCGACTCGTCGATCAACGCGTCGGCGGCGTCGGTCATCTGCCAGCAGAGCACCGTGTCGCCGACGTCGGACGAGGTGAGCCCGTAGTGGATCCACTTGCCGGCTTCCTCGGCGCCGCCGGCGCTGATCGAACCCTGGACGACGTCGACGAACGCGGCGACGTCGTGGTCGGTCACCGCCTCGCGCTCGACGATCGCGGCGACGAACGCGTCGTCGGCGACCGGCGCGTTGGCGCGGCAGGCCGCGGCGTCATCGGCGGGGACGACCCCGATCTCGACGTGCGCTTCGGTCGCCAGCAGTTCGACTTCGAGGTATCGGGCCCACTTCGAGGTGTCGGACCAGACCGCGGTCATCTCGGGTGTCGAATAGCGAGGGATCATCGGCAAACTCCTTCACGTTCGCGACCCTGCAGGCCGCTGTGTCGCGGTGTCGGGACTGCGGGTCCCGGTTTCGCGACACAGCCGGTGGTGGTGGGCGGCCGCGGCTGCCTGCGTGGCCGGGGAACGCACTGACCGTTCACGTCAGGCCGACCAGAGCAGGTAGTCGTCCCGCTCGGCACC
>CAXAWD010000193.1:0-6831 GCA_963972325.1 uncultured Acidimicrobiaceae bacterium | reverse complement strand
GCGAACCTGGGACCCCCCGCCCCACCACCGCGACACGGATCGGCCTGGCAACGCCGCTGACGGGGGCGTGTCGCGCTTGCGGTACCCGCGGCCTCACGATCGCGACACGGTGGCGGCATGACTGACGACGTCACGGGGGCGGCCGGAGCTCCGCCCGAACCCATGCTGCCGGCCGCGGTGTTGTGGGACATGGACGGCACGCTCGTCGACACCGAGCCGTACTGGTTCGCGTCCGAGCGTGACCTCGTCGACGAGTTCGGGCACGGCGACTGGCCCGATCACCACGCCCACGCGATGGTCGGATTCGACCTGCTCGACTCGGCCGCCTACATGCAGGAACACGGCGGTGTCGACCTGCCGGCGGACGAGATCGTCGAGCGCCTGCTCGACGGCGTGATCGCCCGGCTGCACCGCAAGATCCCGTGGCGGCCCGGCGCTCGCGAGCTGCTGGCCGACCTGAACGAGGCGGGCGTGCCGTGTGCACTCGTCACGATGTCGTGGCGGCGGTTCGCCGACCCGGTGCTCGCCGCGCTGCCGCCTCGTTCGTTCGTGGCGACGATCACCGGCGACGAGGTGCCGCGCGGCCGCGGCAAGCCGCATCCCGATCCGTACCTGATCGGTGCCGACGCGTGCGGTGTCGCACCCCAGGACTGCCTCGCGATCGAAGACTCACCGACCGGCGTCCGTTCGGCGCTCTCCGCCGGTTGTCGTGTGATCGGCGTGCCCAACGTGAAGGCACTCGGGCGCGAGCGCGGCCTGACGATCGTCGAGTCGCTCGCCGACCTCCGGCTGCGAGACCTGGCCGAGATCATGTCGGCGCCGGAGCAGCCCGCTCCCCGACCCCTGCCCTTCGGCCTCGACCGGCGAAGCGCCGTGATGGTGGTCGGCGCCGTCGTGGTCGCGCTGTTCGCGATCGTCTGGTTCGCGAATCGTGACGGCGAACCCGAACCGGTGCCGCTCCCGCCGGGCGCGATCCCGGTCGACGTGTGGGCGCCGTACTGGACGCTGACCGAAACGGTGCCCGAGGCCGAACTCCGCCTGGCGGACGTCCGTGAGGCATCGCCGTTCTGGTTCGGTGCACGCGGTGTCGACGAGATCGTCGTCGACGAGAACACTTCCGCCGACCGCGCCGCCGAGTTCATCGATCTGATCGCCGACACCCCGGCGCAGTTCGTGCCGTCGATTCGCGACGAGATGCCCGCCGGTGGAATGGCGGCGATCCTCGCCGACCCGGTCACCCGGGCGCAACACATCGCGACGATCATGGCGTTCGCCGACGAGCTCGACGTCGACGGGATCGACCTCGACTACGAACAGTTCGCGTTCGCCGACGGGCGCGACACGTGGGCGGCGACCCGGCCCGACTGGGTGGCGTTCGTGACCGAGTTGGCCGACGAGCTCCACGCGGAGGGGCTGACGTTGACGGTCAGCATTCCGCCGGTGTGGGGGTTGGCCCCCGACGTGATCGAGGCGGCGGCCGAGGCCGAGTCGGGCGATGACGAGGCGGCGACCGTGCCGATCGAGACCGCGAGCGGGTACTGGGTGTACGACCACGGTGCGATCGCCCCGGTGGTCGACGCGATCCGGATCATGACCTACGACTATTCGGTGGCCGAGGCCGGCCCGATCGCTCCGATCTGGTGGGTGGCCGATGCGGTGGCGAGCACGTCGGCGGTCGTGCCGCCCGAACACCGCGACAAGCTGGTGCTCGGCGTCGCGTCGTACGGATCGAACTGGGTCACGATGACGATCGGCGACTGCCCCGCCGACGCCGAGGGCAAGACCAACGTGACCGCCCGTTCGGTGTTCGAACTCGCCGACCTGCGCGGCGGTGCGCCCCTGTTCGATCCGTCGACGTCCGAGTGGTCGTTCGCGTACGCGCTCACGGTGGAGGATGCGACGACGTCGTGTGTGCAGAACCGCCAGGTCCACTGGGTCGACGCCGAGGGCGCTGCGGCGCGTGCCGAGATCGCCCGTCGTGCGGGTTGGGGCGGGGTGGCGCTGTGGGCGCTCGGCTACGAGGACGACGAGGTGTGGCAGGCGACCCTGTCGGCCAGTCGGGCCCCGCTCGCGGCCGAGCCCGCCGGAACCGACGGCTGACGCCCGACGCTGCATCCGCGGTCCGCGAAAGTTTCACGAAACCGCCCGGACGGCGGCGGTGACCGCTGCCAGACTGCGTCGATGCGTCGTCGAGCAACCACCCTGCTGGCGGGCTCCGCGCTCGTGCTCGCCGCGTGCGGTTCGGCCGACACCCCGGCCGCCACCCCCGCAACCGATGCCACGGTGGCCGATGACGCGGCCGCCGCGCCAACGGCCGACGAGCCCGCCACCGATTCCGCCGAATCGACCAACGCCGAATCGACCACGGACGAATCGACCACCAGCGAATCGTCGGCCGAGGAGTCGGCAACGACCGCACCGGCAACGACCGAGCTTGCGGACGACCCATCGGCGACGACCGACGCTGCCGACCCGGAGCCGATGCCCGACGTGCGGGCCGCCGACGAGTGCTCGGCCGACAACTCCCCGACTGCGACCGACGTCGCCGACGGGCCGGCACCGGCGATCGAGGTCCGCGCGGCCGCGGCGGCTGCCGACTCCCCGCTTCCCGACCTGGCGGTCCGCCGGGTGAACTGCGGCGGCGGGTGGGTGAACCTGCGGAACGAGTTGCCAGGCGAGTTGCCGCTCCTCGTGTGGGCCTGGGCCCCACATTGACCGGTGTGTCGGGCCGAGGCGCCCGACGTCGAGCAGTTTGCTCGAACACACGCCGACGAGGTCCGGGTGGTCGGAATGGGCACGCAGGACAGCGGTGCCGAGGCCGCCGATTTCGTGCGGAACTACGAGACGTACTCGTTCCCGATGTACTGGGACGAGACCTTCGATTCGTGGCTGGCTCTGGGTATCACCGGCCAGCCGTCGGCCGTGCTGCTGTCGGCCGATGGTGAGGTACTCGCCGACTGGCGAGGTGCGTTCCCCGAAGACGACGTCCTCCGACTCGCCCGCGGCTGAACGCGTCGAGCTCAGCCGTCGAGTTCGCCGATCACGGGGATCGACGGTGCGTCGTCGCCGTAGATGTAGGCACGCAGCGCGAAGTAGCTGCCGATGACGGCGATGACGGCGACCAGGGCGCCGATCGTGAAGACCCGTGACCGGCTCGGCCGGCCACGTGGACGGCGCAATGCCGGAGTCGGTTCCCGGTGTGTCATCCGCTCAGGCGGCGAGGTCGGGATAGGTGGTCAGATCGAACCGGATCGGACCGGCGGCGGCGAGGCCGACCCAGAGCAGCGACGGCGCCACGTCGGCGGGAGCACCGGCGTCGTCGCGCTCGGTGTCGGTGACCAGCGCTCGCAGCGTGGGGTGGTCGAGCAGGTCGCGGATGGCGAGCGGGTCGTCGATGTCGACGGCCGGTACGGGGCGGCGACGCTTGAAGAACTTCATCATGGTCGTGGGTTCCCTTCGGGGGTGGCGGCGCCCGTGGTGTCCGGGGCATGATCGGTGGCGGCGTCGAGTCGGCCGACCGCGAGTGCGGCGCCCACCAGGAGCGAGCCGATGATCAACACGACCACGAGCCGTTCGATCAACGTCGACGTCGCACCGTGGTCACCGGTATCGGCGGTGCGCTCGAGCGGGTGGTGGGGGGTGTGCTGCATGGTCGTGTGGTGTGGGGGAGCCGGTGTGGCTCCCGTGCTTCGAGTTTGCAGGAACTTGACCAACTTGTGGTTCAAGAGGCACCGAAGGTTTCTGGTCTCCGTCAACGGCCCGCGCCGGCGACCCCACCGACGGTGATCGTTCTTGACGAAACCCAGACGAATGGTCACCGATACGGCGCCCGGCCACCGGCACGACCGGTGCCACCGGCACGACCGGCACACATCCCGCGTTCGGCGGGGAATACTGCGTTCGACGGGCGGGTTCCGGGCGCCATGAAGACACCGGTCTCGTCGTCTCGAATCGTCGCGGCGGTGCTCGCGGGCGGCCTCACGCTGGCCGCGTGTGGTGGAGGCGGCGGTGCGTCGGCACCGGTCGGCGCCGACGGGGCCACCATCACGCTGCCCACCCCGGCCGACGGCCCGATCCCAGAGCTCCCGGTCAGCGCCGAGGCGGCTGCGGGCAGCCCGCTGCCCGAGGTCACCGTTCGCCGGATCAACGGCGAGGGCGGGTTCGTGCAGCTCAAGAACGCCCTGCCGTCCGATCGGCCGTTGCTGGTGTGGTTCTGGGCGCCGCATTGACCGTTCTGTCAGGCGGAGGCGCCTGACGTCGAGCAGTTCGCTCGAGACCACGGTGACCAGGTCGACGTGATCGGCCTCGGCACGCAGGACAGCGCCGAGGAGGCCGTCGACTTCGTCGAACGCGGCGGCACCTACAGCTTCCCGATGTACTGGGACGAGACGTTCGTGTCGTGGGAGGTGTTCGGCATCGCCAGCCAACCGGCGGCGGCGCTGCTCTCCCCCGACGGTGAGGTGCTGGCGGGTTGGCTGGGTGCCTTCGACCAGGACGAGGTGCTGCGCCTCACCGCCGAGTACGCCGGCTGAAGCGTGACCATGGGCGTTCGCGCCCCGAGGTGTCACACTGGCTGACGATGACCTCGTCGGAATTCAAGGCTGCGATCGACATCGGCACGAACTCGATGCATCTCGTGGTGGCTCGCCTGGCCGACCACGGTGGGTTCGAGATGCTCACCACCGAGAAGGAGATGGTGCGTCTGGGTGCCGGGAGCGGCGGTGGCGAGATGAAGTCGTTGGCGCCCGACGCGATCGAGCGGAGCCTCGTCACGCTCGCCCGGATGAAGGAGGTCGCCGGCAGCTTCGGCGACGTGGAGATCGCCGCGGTGGCGACCAGCGCCGTGCGCGAGGCGAAGAACCGCGACGACTTCCTCGACCGGGCACGCGACGACGTCGGGGTCGGCGTCGAGGTGATCAGCGGGTTCGAGGAGGCGCGCCTGATCCATCTCGGTGTGCTCCAGGCGCTCCCGGTGTTCGATCAGCGGTTGCTCGTGGTCGACATCGGTGGCGGCAGCACCGAGTTCTGTGTCGGCAAGGGCGAGCAGGTGATCGAGGCCCGCAGCATGAAGCTCGGCGCGATCCGGCTCACGCAACGGTTCTTCGCCGGGGTGACCGATGCGGATCACGACGGGTCGGTCGGCCGCAAGGCGGTCAAGGAGTGCCGCAAGTACGTGCGGTCGGCGCTCGCACCGGTGGCGCACGAGTTGAGCGGGCACCAACCGGAGGTCATCGTCGGTAGTTCGGGCACGGCGTCGACGTTGGCGGCGATGGCGCTCGCCCGGCGCGGCGAGAAGCCGCGCCAGATGAACGGTGCCACGTTCACCGCCGCCGAGCTGCGCGAGTTGGTCGACGAGGTGACGTCACGCACGACCGAACAGCGGCTCGAGCTCGCGGGGCTCGACGAGAAGCGGGTCGACATCATCGTCGCCGGCGCGTTGCTGCTCGACGAGATCTTCCGGGCGTTCTCGATCGAGGAGATGACGATCTCCGACTACGCGCTGCGGGAGGGTGTGCTGTTCGACCGGTTCGGTGGCGACATCGGTCGTGAGTTGAGCGTGTTGCGGGCGACCAACGTGCGTCGACTGTCGCATCAGCTCGACCCCGACCCCGGTCACGCCGAGCACACCGCTCGGTTGGCGACCGAGTTGTTCGACCGCACGGCCGTGCTGCACGGGCTCGGCGACGACGCCCGCGAACTGCTGGAGTGTGCGGCGATCGTGCACAACGTCGGGTTGTTCATCAGCCACTCGAGCCACCACAAGCACTCGTACTACGTCGTGCGCAACAGCGAACAGATGACCGGGTTCACCGAGCACGAGATCGAGTTGATCGCGGTGATCGCCCGCTATCACCGCAAGAGTCGGCCGTCCGACAAACATCCGGAGTTCGCAGCCCTCTCGAGGGGCGATCAACGGGTGGTACGGGTGTTGGCCGGGTTGCTGCGGGTGGCGATCGGTCTGGATCGCCGCCACGCGGAGTCGGTCCGCTCGGTGCGGGTGTTCATCGATGACGAGGCGGTGCGGATCGAACCGGTCGGCGAGCCCGACGTCGACCTCGACGTGGAGATCTACGCGGCCCGCGAGCGGTCGAGGCTGCTCGCCGAAGGGCTCGGTGTCGAGGTCGTGATCGAGCGCCCGGAGGCGATCGCCGGCGACACGCTGTCGTCCTGACGCCGCCGAAAACGCGCAAACGGTGCGTCACGACATCGGGGGATGTCGTGACGCACCGAAGTGCTGATCACCAACGTGGGCGTATCAACCCTGGATGAGGGTCAGCTGTACACGCCCTGGACGTCGACCACGATGTGGACGGCCGTCAGGCTGTAGATGCACACCATGCCATCGTCGCTGACGGCAGCCGTCACGTGATTGGCCGCGGTGTCGGCGACGTTGTAGTTGACGTTGGACGCCATCGGGACGTCGCCGCACGGGAACACGGTCAGGAAACCGTCGTCCGTGGTCTCGGTTGCGGTGACGTTCAGGGCGAAGGCCGTCGCGTCCTCGTTGTCGCCGGTGGCGAGGTGGAGTTCGACGACTTCACCGGCGGTCACGGCCTCGGTCTCGCGGGTGTCCAACACACGCTCGGGCACGACCGGCGAGAAGCCGGCCGACGACTCGTCCGAGAAGGACCCGTTGAAGTCGACGACGAGTTCGGCGCTGGTGAGCACGTATGCGCACACCTTGCCGTCATCGCCGACCCGTGCGAACACCTGGTTGGCGATGGTCATGCCGGCGTCGTAGTTGACGTTGGAGGCCAACGGCCGTTCCGTGCCACACGGGTAGACCGTGACGAACCCGACGCCGTCGGCCTCGGTGACCGCCACGTTGAT
>CAXAWD010000192.1:0-6856 GCA_963972325.1 uncultured Acidimicrobiaceae bacterium | reverse complement strand
TACGTGAGCGGGAATCCGCGATTGACGACGTTGTTGCGAGCGACGCGAGCACCGTTCACCGACAAGAGGGTCCATGTCGCAACCGACGGCGAGAGCCGGGCGGCGCTCACCGAACTGGCGGCCATGGTCGACGGGGGACAGTTGGTCGGCATCGTCGATCGGGTCCTGCCGATGGAGCAGGCAGCCGAAGCGCACCGGCTCGTCGACACCGAACAGCGCCTCGGCGCCGTCGTCCTCGCGATCGGCCCCGATGCCGAACAGCGCCGCGCCTCGATCACGACGTAGTCGGTTTGCGTGGCGGCTCGTCCCGGCTCACCCGGGTGACCGTCCGGCTGGGGTGAGGTGCGCTCACCTGTGCGGGGTGGAACATGGTGGTGTCCACTTCGACGAAAGGAACCGCGATGCCGAAGCAGCCCGCCACCAACCAGCCCGCCACGAACGCCGAGACGGCTACGACCGATGACACCACTGATCTGACGTCCGCGTTGCAGCGATTGGCAGACCGTGCGGTCCGTGGTCGCCACGTCCACGGCGTGCTGTTCGGTGTGGAGTCGGACGACGGGTCGAGCCGCGTGCGGGTCGCCGCCGGCGACGCCCGCGCCGACGCGCCGTATGCGATCGCGAGCATCACCAAGATGTTCACGGCCGCGATCGTGCTCAGGTTGGTCGACGAGGGTCGGCTCCGTCTCGAGGAACCCGTGGGTGCGTTGCTGCCCGACCTCGAACTGACCGGCCTCCATCGCCACCGCGGCGTCGATCGAACGGACGATCTCTCGGTCCATCACCTGCTCCACCAGACGTCGGGTCTCGCCGACTACTGGAACGGAGGTATGGAGCAGCAACTCGCGCGCGGCGAGGACCGTGCGTACTCGATCCAGGACACCATCGACCTGGCGCGCGATGCCGGCGCCGAGTTCCCGCCCGGCGATCGCGACGGGCGGCGGTCCGCATACTCCGACACGAACTTCCAGTTGCTGACGGCAATCATCGAGTCGGTGACCGGCCGGTCGTATGCCGACGAGGTGCACGACCGGATCGTGCTGCCGCTCGGCCTCACGAGTACCTACGTCGTGGCTGGGTACGCCGATCGCCCTGCGCCGCTCACCCTCCGACACGGCGATCGCGTACTGTCGATCCCGCGAGCGCTCGAGTCGGAACGAGGTGCCGGGAGCGTCGTCTCGTCGCTCGACGATCAGTTGCGGTTCAGCCGGGCCTGGCACGGCGGCGAGCTGTTCTCCGGTGGGCTGCGGCGTGCGGCTCCCCACTGGAATCAGGTCATCTTCTTCGCGCTCGGCTACGGCCACGGGGTGATGCACTACCGGCTGCCTCGTTGGATGACGGGCCGCGCGGTGCCCGAGATGATGGGGCACTCGGGCAGCACCGGTTCGTTCCTGTTCCGCATCCCCGACCTCGGGTGTCACGTCGCCGGGAGCTTCAACCAGTTCGGCGACACCGCCCGGCCGTTCCGCCTGCTCCCGCGCCTGGCCCGAACGATCGCCACCGCACAGCAGACTTCGATCTCACCCGGGTGAAGTCGGCGACGGTGTGATGCGATATCGCCCGGAGCCGGGGGATGCTCATGACCGACAACGAAAGGAACGGCCATGACTCGTCCACAGAATCCCGCCAACCACTCCAACCCCTCGAACTCCTCCGACCCCTCCAACTCACCCGGCCGACGAACGGTCGTCGTGTGCGGTGCCACCGGCTACCTCGGCCGCCACGTGGTGCGAGCACTGCACGACGACGGCTGGCGCGTCCGAGCGCTCGTCCGGGATGCATCCCGGCTCGGCGACGCCGCCGACGCCTGCGACGAGGTGTTCATCGGCCGGCCAACCGACCCGGCGACGCTCGACGGACTCTTCGACGGTGCCGACGCGGCGTTCTCGTCGATCGGGACCCGCTCGTTCAAGCGCCGCCCGAGTTTCCGTGAGGTCGACGAACGGGCGAACCTCCATCTCGTCGACGCCGCCGAACGGGCCGGGGTCGGCCGGTTCGTGTTCGTCTCGGTCCTCGGTGGCGCCGAGTTGCGCGACTCCTCGCCGCTGATCGAGGCGCGGGAACGGGTCGTCGACCGGCTCCGAGCCGGCACGATGACGACGACGATCATCCGTCCGACCGGCTTCTTCAACGACATGGACGCCTTCCGGCAGATGGCGGAGCGCGGTCGGGTCTGGTTGATCGGCGACGACCACACGCGGATCAACCCGATCCACGGGGCCGACCTCGCCGAGGTCATCCGGGAAGCCCTCGCATCCGACGACACCGCCGACCGCACTGTCGGCGGGCCCGACGTGCTGACCCAGGCGGAGATCGCGGAGTGTGCGTTCGCCGCGACCGGTGGCGGGGCCGTCAAGGTGTCACGGGTGTCCAGCGGCCTGGTGCGCGCGATCGGGCGGTCGATCGGCCGGGTCAATCCGAACGCAGGCGCGAACCTGCGGATGTTCGCCGTGATGGGCGAGCGGGACATGGTCGGTACGCCGGTCGGCACACATCACCTCGCCGACGACTTCGCACGGCACTGACGTCGCTGACGCCCCTGACTCCTGGGCGTCGTCGCCTACTCCGTGGGTTCGGGGACGAACTCGCAGAACGCCGCGTAGGCGCGTGGGCCGTAGATGGTGCCGGGACCACCGTTCATCAGCATCGCCACACCGACGGCTTCCGCCGCTTCCTGCCGGGTCGCGCCCGCCTTGGCAGCACCCTGTGCGTGGGAGGCGATGCACCCGTCGCAATGCTGGGTGACGCCGATCGCGAACGCGATCAGCTCCTTCGTCTTCGCGTCGAGCGCGCCGGGCGCGAACGCCGCGTGGTGGAACTCGCCGAACCCCTTGTACACATCGGGCACCGCGTGACGCAGCTCTCGGTGCAGCGGCCGGAGTTCGTCGAGTACCGGCTTGCCGTAGCCGTGGTCGCTCATGGTCGTCGTCCTTTGGTCGTGGGCTTCCGTGGCGGCGGTGCGAACCACCGGAACCGGAAGTGCTCCTGATGCCATCCAGGGTGGTCAGGGCACCGGCGATTCCACAGGGCCGAACGTCACGTTCGCACCTCCGTACGCACCACCGCGAACGGGCCGGTTCGTCCGCCTCCCGACCGGGTTCGCGTCCTGAACGTCGGCGGTGTCGCTACCGTGCCGGGGGTGCCGCAACGGTGTGATGTGATGGGACGAGTGCAACGACAGCGTCGAGGTCGGCGATGAACGTCGCGATACCGCTCCTGGTGATCCTCGTCATGGTCGCGTTCAACGCGCTGTACGTGGCCGCCGAGTTCGCCACCGTCGGTTCCCGACGCTCCCGCGTCCAGCAGGACGCCGCCGACGGCAGCGCCTCGGCGAAACGGTTGTTGGCGATCATGGCCGACCCGAAACGGCTCGATGCCTACGTCGCCGCCTGCCAGATCGGCATCACGCTCAGCAGCCTCGTCGCCGGTGCGTACGGTCAGGCGCAGCTCACTCCCGTGCTCGAGCCGTCACTGGGCAGCGTCGGCGGTCGCGGTGCGGCCGTGTTCATCGTGCTCGTGTTCGTGACCGCCATGCAGGTCGTGATCGGCGAACTGCTCCCCAAGACGGTCGCGTTGCGCTATCCGGAGCGACTCGCCACGGCGACGCTCGCCCCGATGCGGGTCAGCCAGTGGCTGTTCCGCCCGCTGGTCGCCGTGTTCAACGGGTCGGCCTCCAAGCTGATGGCGCTGTTCAAGCTGCAGGTCGAACACGGACACGCCCACGTGCACTCGCCCGAAGAACTCGCCGGTCTGTACCGGGCGAGCGCCGCCGGTGGTCTGATCGACGCGTCCGAGCGCGACATGCTCGCCGGAATCCTCAACGTCGAAGCTCGACGTGTCCGCGAGATCATGACGCCGCGGCCCCGTCTCGTGACCGTGCCGGAGTCGACCGGCGTCTCCGACGCATTGACCCGACTGGCGGGCGGGCCGCACACGCGGTTCCCGGTCACGGGCGACGACGGCGACGTCGTGGGCATCGCCCACCTCCGCGATCTCTTCGTGCATGCCCAGTCACATCCTGACGGGTCGGTCGGTGACGTGACCCGACCGGTCGTGGCGGTCGCCGAGGTCGTGACCGTTCCGAAGCTCTGGCGCACGCTGCGCGACGAGCAGCAACACTGCGCGCTCGTCGTCAACGAATACGGCGACGTGGCCGGCCTCGTCACCCTCGAAGACGCGATCGAGGAGATCTTCGGCGAGATCCAGGACGAGTTCGACGTCGAGGAGGATCCGATCGTCGTCACGGACGGCCGGGTCTCGGTGCGCGGCGACGTGCTGCTGGAGACCCTGCACGACCGCTTCGAGGTCGAGTTCGGTGACGCCGTCGTCGACACGGTCGGCGGCCTCGTCTGGCATCACCTCGGGCGCACGCCCGTCACCGGCGACACGGTCGCGGTGCCCGGCGGGCCGCTGCTCCGGGTCGACGCGATGAACGGGAGATCCGTCGTCAGGGCGAGCTTCGACCAGCAGGGGGGTGCCCGATGATCTCCGACGTGGTGATCCCGATCGTCGTCGTCCTCGTGCTGGTCGTGGCGAACGGCGTGTTCGTGGCCGCCGAGTTCGCGCTCGTCGGCGCTCGTCCCAGTCGGCTGCAGACCCTCGCCGACAGTGGCAGCCGGCCGGCGCAATGGCTCCTCGGGGTCTTCGACCGGCCCACCGGCAAAGACGGCTACATCGCGATCGCCCAGCTCGGGATCACGCTCGCCAGCATCGGGCTCGGTATGTACGGCGAGCCCGCGGTGGCCGGATGGCTCTACGGGCCGTTCGAGGACTGGGGTCTCTCCCACGCCGCGGCCCACACGGTCGGGTTCATCGTCGCCCTGAGCGGCATCACCTACATGCACGTGGTGTTCGGCGAGATGATCCCGAAAGCCCTAGCGCTGCAGGGGCCCGAAACGGTCAGCATTCGCGTCAACCCGGTGATGCGGCTTTTTGGGCTCGTGTTCCGGCCGATGGTCAACGTGCTGAACGCGGCCGCCCTCGGGCTGATGCGGTTGCTGCGGATCCCCGAACCCGACCAGCGGCTCGCCCTGTACACGAGCGCCGAGCTGGCGATCGTGACCGACGAGACCGCCAGCAGTGGTCAGCTCGGCGCGATGCAGCGCGACCTGATCCACAACGTGTTCGAGCTCGACGAACGAACCGCCGAGGAGCTGATGGTGCCGCGCCGACGCGTCGAGTCGCTCGACGTCGCCACGTCCCCCGACGAGATCGCCGAGCGTGTCACGTCGTCGAGCCGGAGTCGCTACCCCGTGGTCGACGGGTCGCTCGACTCGGTCGTCGGCGTGCTCCACATCAAGGACTTCATCCGGGCGCAGCAGCGTGGAGGCAGCCTCGCGGCCCCCGATCTCATGCGTCCGATCCCCACCGTGCCCGGCACCGCCAACGCCGAGTTCGTGCTCGAACGGTTCCGGCGCGACCACACGCACGCGGCGCTCGTCGTCGACGAGTTCGGCGCCACCCTCGGCATCATCACGATGGACGACATCATCGCCGACGTGATGGACCAGCAGGCCGACTCCGGTCAGCGCGCTGCAGTGCTCAACGACGACGGTTCGCTCAGTCTGAGCGGCGAGACCACACTCCACGAACTCGACGACGACCACGGCATCGTGATCGAGCACCCCGACGTCACGACCGTCGCCGGTGTGGTGCTCGCCGCCACCGCCGTGCTGCCGGCCGTGGGCGCAACCGTCACCGTGCAAGGCCACGATCTCGTCGTCGAAGAGGTGCGCGGCCGCAAGATCACCCGTATCCGCGTCCAGCCGTCATCGCCCGACGCTGCCGAACCCGAGCCCGAGCCCGACGTCCACGATCACTGAACCGATCGTCACTGTGCCCGCCGGGGCGTCGACCTGCTAATGATTCGAATCATGTACGACAGGGAGTCGCCGCGCCCACACGCGAACCGGGCCCGAGCGGGTGCCGGCGACACGGGCGGCATGGACGACTCGAGCCTTCCGTTCGACGACATCCTCGCCGGCTGTCTGGACTACATGCGTCGCGAACACGGTGACGAGCACGCCCACCGGCTGTTCTTCGAGCTGTACAACGCGATGTTCCTGTACCTCGACCGCGAGCTCGGTCCCGACGCGGTCGATCGGTACTGGGAGCACATCGGGGCGGGTGGCCTCGAACGACTGTACGAACTCGTCGCCGAGCACGGGATCGCCGGATTGCAGCGGTTCTGGGAGGAGGTCGCCTCCGAAGAGGGTGCCCGGTTCGAGTTCGGATTGACGAACGACGAGTTCCGTCTCACCACGACGCACTGCCCACCGACGCGGTGGCTCGAGCAGGCGCCGGTCGAGGCCTATGGCCGCTACCCCCTCCACTGCAAGATGCTCTACGGCACCGTCGCCGAGCGCCTCGGGTACGACTTCGAGTATCAGCCCCCGAGCGCAGACGGCCGGACGTGTTGCAGGTTCACGTTCCGCCGGCAGTCGGCCGACGGTCAGCCCGATGTCGAGCAGTAGCCCGCTCGTCCTGCTCGGGCGGGCGTTCCTCGACGGCTCCATCCGGCCCGACTGTGCCGTGTCGGTGGTCGACGACCGGATCGTCTTCGTCGGCCCGCGTGCCGACCTCGCCATGCCCGCCGACGCCCGTGTCGTCGACGTGGGCGACGGCATCGTGTCGCCGGGGTTCGTCGATCTGCACGTGCACGGCTACGGCGGCTGCATGGCGGAGGACGACCCTGTCGCGATGGCGCAGGCGATCGTCCGGGGAGGCACGACCTACTTCCTGCCGACCGTGCTGACGAACGACCTCGACGTGATGGTGACCGCCGCCGAACGGGTGCGTGACGCGCTCGGCCACATGCCGGGCGGTGCCACGATCGGCGGCCTGCACCTCGAGGGGC
>CAXAWD010000191.1:0-6861 GCA_963972325.1 uncultured Acidimicrobiaceae bacterium | reverse complement strand
ATCACGATCATCGGGGCGATCACCGCAGCCGGTCTCAGTGACGGCACCACCGCCCAGGTGCTCGGATTCGTCGCGGTGGCGACGGCAACCGTCAACGTCGTGGGTGGGTTCCTGGTCACCGACCGCATGCTCGAGATGTTCAAGAGCAAGTCCGATCGGAAGCGGCCGACCGAATGACCGACGCGCTGTATCTCGCGTCCGCGGTCGCGTTCATCGTCGGGTTGAAGCAGCTCGGCACGCCGCGCACCGCCCGCGTCGGCAACCGGATCGCGGCGGCCGGCATGCTGGCGGCCACCGTGATCACCCTGGTCTCGGAAGACATCGTCAACTGGACCACCGTCGTCGCGGGCCTGGTGGTCGGTTCGATCATCGGTGCGTGGTTCGCCGTCCGGGTCCAGATGACCGCGATGCCGCAGATGGTCGCTGCGTTCAACGGTTTCGGTGGTGTCGCCTCGGCACTCGTGGCCGCCGTCGCGGTGGTCGATGCCGATCTCGATTCGATCGCTGCGGAGACCAGCGTCTCGATCCTGGTGTCGCTCGTGATCGGTGCGATCACCTTCACCGGGAGCTTCATCGCGCTCGGCAAGTTGCAGGGCGTGCTGCCGGGACGGCCGCTGCTGTTCCCCGGTCAGCAGGTGGTCAACGGTCTCCTGGTCGCCGGACTCGTCGGCGTGGCGATCTGGGGTGGCGTGTCCGGCACGGCCGCCGCCTACTGGGCCGCGGCGGGCGCCGCGCTCGCGATCGGGGTCCTCGGCGTGATTCCGATCGGCGGAGCCGACATGCCGGTCGTGATCTCGCTGCTGAACTCGTTCTCCGGGCTCGCCGCTGCCGCCGCGGGCTTCGCGATCGAGAGCAACGAACTGATCATCGGCGGAGCGCTCGTCGGTGCCGCGGGGTTGATCCTCACGGTGCAGATGACCGAGGCGATGAACCGGTCACTGGCGAACGTGCTGTTCGCCGGTTTCGGTTCCGGTGGTGCCGGCGAGGGTGGCGCGGCGACGATGAGCGACCAGCCGGTCAACCGGGCGACCGCCGACGACGTGGCGATCCCGCTCGGGTACGCCGACTCGGTGATGATCGTGCCCGGTTACGGCTTGGCCGTCGCTCAGGCGCAGCACGCGGTGCGGAAGTTGGCCGACGCGCTCGAGGAGCGTGGGGTGACGCTGCACTACGCGATCCACCCGGTCGCCGGTCGCATGCCGGGCCACATGAACGTGCTGCTGGCCGAGGCCGACATTCCGTACGAGCAGTTGCTCGATCTGGATCACGCCGACCCGATGTTCCCCGACACCGACGTCGTGCTGATCCTCGGGGCGAACGACGTGGTCAATCCGGCGGCCCGTGACGACTCGTCGTCTCCGATCTACGGGATGCCGATCCTCAACGTGGATCGCGCCGCCAGGGTGATCGTGGTCAAGCGGAGCCTGTCGCCCGGTTTCGCCGGCATCGACAACCCGCTGTTCTACGACGACAAGACGCAGATGTTCTTCGCCGACGCCAAGGGCGCCCTCGAAGACACCCTCGCCGCGCTCGAAGAACTCTGACGCGCCGGTCCGGCAGCCGGCGGACGCCGATCGCGAGTTGTGCCAGGCACAACTCGCGATTCGTGCGCCGTCGGCGCCGGCACCAGGTCAGCCGCAGGTGGCGGTGGCGGTGAACGGAACGGGGCCGGCCGCGTCGTCCTGGTAGACGATCATGTCGCCGCTCACGACGAGTTCGTCGTCGGAACCCGAGTGGTCGAGGTCGGCTTCGTTCTCGGTCATGTAGATCACGCCGTCGGGTGTGGTGACGTCGGCGTAGGCGCGGGGCGGGTTCTGGTTGGCGTCGATCTGCACGTTCAGCGACCCGTCGTCGGACGTGAACAGCCGGCTGTTGCCCTGGAGCCGGCACTCCCCCGAGGCCGTGTAGGTGACGCCGTCGACGTCGGTGACCGCCTGACCCGGGACCGTGACCGGGTCGGCGAGGAGGGCACGCATCTCGTCGAGCTGTTCGTCGCTCCAGCGGTCGATGTCGACGCTGACGGTGATCTCGTCGAGGAACTCACGGACCCGGACGCGCACACGACCGACGCCGTTCTTGGCGAACACGGGGAGATCCTCGTTGGAGAGCAACTCGTAGCCGGCGTCGAGGAGGCCGGCGACCATGTCGGCCTCGATCTCGTCGATGGTGCCGCTGTTCATGATGCCCGAGAACGAGATGGCGTCGTCGCTGCTCGTGGCCGCACCGGGCACGATGCCGTCGGGGAGGTAGAAGTCGGGCGGTAGCACGTCGTCGGCGTCGCCGACCTCGATGTCGCCACCACCCCCACCGTCGCCACCTCCGCCGAGGTCGAAGCCGGGGCCGCCACCGTCGTCGTCACCCGAGCCGCCGCATGCGCCCGCGAGCAGGAACACCGCTGCTGTGACGATCGACGTGCGCCGGTGGACGCTCATGTTCGGACGCTACCGCGAGCGTCAAGTCCGCCGCCCCGATTTCGCCCCATCGCGAGTTGTGCCTGGCACAACTCGCGATGGGGCGACGACCGGGATGGTGAGGTGAGCAGCGGCGTCACCCAGGCGCTGGTCGTAGGTGACGATGCCGTCGAGTTCATCGCCGAGTTGCAGTGCGCTCGCGAGGTGGAGCGCATCGAGGCTGCGGAGTTGGCGCGGCTCGAGCAACGCGGCGCGCTCGCACACATCGGAGGTGATCGCGAGGAGGTGCACAGCGTCGAGTACGGCCCGCGCCGCGGCGACGCGGTCGGGCACGTGCAGTCGGGTGACCCTGAGTAGCTCAGTTCGGGTGAGGTCGCTCGACACGAGCTCGCTGCACGATCGGAGCCAGCGACGGAGTGCGGTGGTCTCGGGTTCCTTGACGACCAGCTTCACCGCCGCGGAGGTGTCGAGGTAGTGAGCCACCGTCAGTACCGCTCAGCGTTTCGCTGCTCTCGGAGTGCGTCGCTCAAGGGTGTTCCACCGGCGGGCATCGGGAGCCCGGACAGCGGGCGTTTGGGTGGGCGGGCGAGGCCGGCGCCGACGAGACCGTCGAGCGTTCGGTTCGGCAGTGGGACGAGCTGGGCGACGGGACGCCCGCGATCGGTCACGGTGAGCACCTCACCGTTCGCCGCACGAGCGACGACGGCGGACGCGTTCTGTTTGAGCGCTCGGATGCCGATCTCTGCCATGTGCTTCATTGTAGAACAACTGCCACGCAGGCGGCTCGGCACCTGTTGCTGCCCGGACGAGGCGCACCAATCGCATCAACGCCCGGGCCGGGCACATCTCCTCCGTTCCGGCAGGTTCTCGCCTTGCGGCGATGTCGTCGGAGTATCGACGCTGTCGTCAGCGGTGAGGGACTCGAGCGCGTGGACGAACGGCCAGCCGCTCGCGTCGGGGGTGTGGCATCGGATCTCGTACCCGTTCGCGTGGGGCGCGATCGTGATGTGGGGATACGCCCGTACGATCTCCCACGGCGACTGCCCGCCGACCAGCTGGAGCGCCGAGAGGCACGATCATCAGCGGGGCGTGATCGGCGCCACCCTCACGCGGTCGGCGGGCCGTCACCCAATTCGGCGTCGGCGTCGATCCGGACGACTGCGGTCGCTGCGACGGCGATGAGTCCGATCACCGTCAGGAACAGCCAACCCCAGGTGGGCATCCACGTGATCCTCAGTGGTGGATTCTCGGGGATGGCTACCGCCCGCTGCTCGGCGCGCAACGCGGCCACCTCGCCGGCGACTTCGGCCATGAGCGCGGCACCGACCTCGGGATCGAGACCCTCGACGAGCTCCGGGCCAGGCCACGCCGACAACTCGACGCCGTCCGACTCATCGGCGGGTGCAGCGGCTTCGTCTTCGACGCCGGGGGGTGCGACTTCCGTGCTGATCTCGACGAAGGGGGCCGGGACGAACGCAAGTCCGAGAGCGAGCGCCACGACTGATGCGCGCATGATCGATGCTTGTCGCGTGACCTGCCGCCAGACGTAGACGGTGTATTCGTCGGCGTAGGCCCGTTGGCGCAACACCGGGAGGCTCTGGGCCTCGGGCTGAGTGCTGTCGATCTGAGAACGCCGGTCGGGGATCCAGGCCAGGTAGGCGGTCGAGCACACCACGGCGAGGCCCAGGAACACGAGCGGGATCACGCCCCGGACCGGCAGAGGTCCGTCGCTGACACTGAACGACACACCGATGCCTGCGCCGTAGAGTGTCGCGATGGCGGCACTGGCCTTCTGCACGGTCTCTGCCACGGAACGTGCCCGTTCCACCGAGCTGCTCAGGCCGGCGAAGACCTCCTTGTAGAACTGATCGTCGACGGCCCACCACCGCTCGCGGTAGAGGTTCTCGTACGCCTCCCGCGCCTCGGTCGCCGCTTCATCGGCGACCGAGCTCAGCTCGGCCTTGTACCGCTCGAGCGCCGCGGCACCGTTGAGCTGGTTGGTCGGGACGTCCTCTTCGGGTGGCGGCGGCAGCTCGGAAGGCATCAGTCGTCCTCAGGTTCGAGATCAGGGGGTACCGCTCGGTTGGGGAGCACACGTTTGCCCGGCAACTGTTCCTTGGTCGGCAGCTCGGCTCCCGGCACGGGAAACTCCGGCTCGCCCTTGGGTCGGCCCGGCATGTCGATCCCCTCCCAGCGTGAGCAAGGTCGGCGCTCACGCACTCCCTGCCGACGACACTACTCCCACGAATCGACCGTGAACACCGAACTGACCTGCGATCGCCGACGGCTGGGCGGGTGCCGGGACAGTACGCATTCCGCGTACGCGACAATGGCTGCATGCCCCCGTGGGTGCTCGAGGAGGCGGATGCAGCCGCCGTGCTCGGTGTGGTCGGGGAACTGACCACGGCCGAGTCGATCGACGAGTTCGCGCGGCTGGCGATGGTCGGGCTGCGCCGGTTGATCTCGTGCATCGACATCTCGTACAACGAGATGAACCCGAGCGCCGGCCGTATCGAGTGGATGGCCGAGCCGGCCAACCCGCGCATGGCCGACTTCACGCCGGTGTTCTCACGGCTCATGCGGCAGAACCCGCTCGTCGGCTACTTCGAGCGGACGGCCGACACGCGGGCGATGATGTGGTCGGATCTCGTGCCGTTCGAGCAGCTCCGGCGCACCGAGCTGTACCAGGAGATGTTCCGCCCGCTCGGCATCCGGTCGCAGATGGCGATGATCGTGCCGACGCCGCCGGGCATCGTCGTGGGTTTCGCCGCCAACACCGAGCGGCCCCGCTTCTCCGAACGTGATCGAGCGGTGTTCAACACGCTGCGCCCCCATCTTGCCCACGGCTACCGGTCGATCCAGCTGCGTGACCTCGTCCGCCGTTCGCCCGGCTGGACCGGCGCGCTGGCCGACGAGCACGGCGTGGTGCACGCCGTCACCGATGACGCGGACGAACTCGCCGATCGGGCCGGTGTCGTGCTCGAGGCAGGGCAGCCGCTGCCCGATGCGATGCGTGCCTCCTTCGTCGAGGGTGTGACCGGGTACCGGGCGTCGGACCCGGCGGTGCTCTCGGCGGCGACGCGCCTGTCAGAGGAGGCCGGCGGGGTGGCGGGCTGGCATGTGCCCGGTCCGGTCGGCCCGCACGTCGTGGTGGTGCAGACGCAGGTCGACGACATGTCGCGGCGGATGGCCGACGCCGGGCTCACACGGCGGCAGACCGAGGTGGCGATCGAGCTCGTCGGCGGCGGCACGAACGCCGCGATCGCCGCCCGGTTGGGGATCGCGGAGGGGACGGTGCGCAAGCACCTCGAACAGGTCTTCCGTGCTCTCGACGTGACCGATCGCGCCAGCGCCATCGCCCGCATTCGCGGTTGGTGAGGGCGTACGCGGATCTGCGTATTGACCTGCTGGCGAGGCTCACCCACGATCGATCACATGCGCCTTCGTCACGCCGCCGTTGTCGTGGCGCTCGCGCTGGCGCCGCTGGCTGCGTGCAGTTCCGGCGATGACGAGCCAGCGGCGGACGCGGACGTCGACGCGCCGGCGACGGAGGACGGCGGCGGCGCCGGGGATGACGACGGTGGCGCCGGGGCGGCGGACGATCAGGGTTCCGCCGCCAGGCCGGGCTCGGATCGTCCGGACAGTGTTCGCGACGACTATCCGGTGCCGTTCCCGTCCGGCTGGGAGCTCGACATCCAGGGCGACATCGGGATGACCGACGCGTCGAGCGCGCAGTTGCTGTATCCGAACGACGCGTACGACGACATCGTCGCCTTCTACGACGACTGGGTCGAGGCCCAACCCGACGAGTTCGCCCGGTCGGTGGTGGGCGAGCAGGTGATCTACCAGCTGCTCGGCGAGCTGTACTACCAGATCAGCATCCTGCCCGACCACGAAGAACGCGACGGCACCTGGACCCTCCTCCAGGTCACCGGCGGCGTCGAACTGAACTGACGCCCAGCGGCGCCACGCTGGGCTTCGGTCCGCGGCCGATAGTTCGAGGCGGTGCTCATCGACGCAGGCCGGGACTTCACGCTCGAGTGGTGGACGTTGCTGCGCAAGCATGTCGTGCGGCGCGACGGCGAGATGCTGTTGGTCGCCGACTCCACGCAGGACGTGTGCAGACGGTGCGCCACTGGAGAACCCGCAGATCGCGTCGGAGCTCGGCACGTCGGCCGGCCACGAGGTGGTCCGGCTGCGAACCAACCATCCCGACCTCGATCCGAACGACGTCGTGTTCCTGTGCGAGAACCACCGTCACGGGCTCGATGCGGTCCGTGTGGCCGAATCGGCCGGCTACGCGGTGCAATGCGGTCGACTAGCATCAGGGCATGTTTCGCCGGAAGAGGGGCGATCATGCGATGCCCACGATCGAGCAGGCTTTCGAGCCGTTCTGCGATCTCGAGCTGCGCCACATGGAAGCCTTCGAGGTGTTCTTGCTGGGTGGGAT
>CAXAWD010000190.1:0-6910 GCA_963972325.1 uncultured Acidimicrobiaceae bacterium | reverse complement strand
CCGAGCACGCCCACATCCTCGACGGCGCCGGTGTCGACACGTTGCTCGACATCTTGACCGACGACGACTTCGTGGCGCTGCTGTCGGGTCTCGACCACGTGCTCGAGGTCGGCGACGTGGTCGTCAACCTCGTCACCGACTTCGTGGAGCACCCCGACCTACCCTTCGACGAACGGGTCGTGCATGCGCTCGCGGATGCGGCGACGCGCTTCGGCGTGGATCAGGGTGTCGAGTACGCCGCCAACTTCCTGGCCCAGGCGGCGACCACGGCGCTGTTGCCGGGGCTCGGCGCAGCGCTCGCTCCGTTCGCCGGGCAGGCGGCCGGCGCGATCGCCGACGCCGTGATCGGCCAGATCATCGACGCCGTCGACGGCGCAACCGACTTCGTCGACATCGCTGCCGACGCCGCGGTCGATGCCTACCGGGCGCTCAAGGAGACGTTCGGTCTCGTACTCGACGCCGCGGGAGCCGTGATCGACGTGGCCGGCGACGCCATCGACCTCGCCGGTGACGCCGCCGGTGCGATCGCCGACGCGGGCGGGGCCGTGCTCGACGTCGGAGGCGACATCGTCGGTGGTGTCGTCGGATCGATCAACCCCTTCGACTAGGCAGGAGCCAGCATGGACACGACCTACCCGGCCGCCACCTTCACGGCCACTCGCGACGAACTCCTCGGCGCCGAACCGCTCCTCGCTTCGGCAGAGATCGCCCGGGGCGTCTGCCGCTCCGCCCAGCGCACGGTCAGCGTGTTGGCGGTCATGCCGACGCGGATGCGTCGGATCGACGGATGGTTCGGTGACGTCGAGTTCGTCACGCACGCAGCAGCACCCGATCAGGGTCGGCCGCTGCTCGGTTCGGTCTGTGATCGCGAGGGGTCACCGGCCCTGCTCCGCCGGATCATCGGGTCGCTCGTCGGCGGCCTGCCCGACCGGCCCGCTCGCGAACCGCGCGAGCTCCCGCCGCTCCGTGGGTTGTCCCCGGCGTCGCTGCCCGATCAGGTCGACTGGGTCGTCGTGGTGTCATCGGCGTCCGTTCACGGCGACTCCGCGATGCTGATGTTCGTCGGTGCCGACGGCCTCCTCGAGGGCGAGGTGACGGCCCTCGACCGCCCGAGTCGGCTCGTGCCCGCCGACTCCGCACAGCTCGACGCCCGGTTGGCGCAGGCCGGCGGGTCGGCACCGCGCTCGATCCGCGACCTGTTGTCGGACGACTGACCGCGGGCATCCGACCGCGCGGTGCTGCCAGACTGGTCGGATGCAACCGACTCCGCCGCCGAGCGGCGAACGCTGGAACGTCAACATGCCCGCCGTGATCGGCGTCGCGTTCGTGTTGCTCGTCGGCGTCGTGATCTGGGTGATCGCCTCCTCGGGCGACGGCGACGACGCCACCCCCGTCGACACTCCCACCGCGACCGACACCGACGCCGGCGACCCATCGGAGTCATCCGACGCCACCCCCGCCACCTCGACGACGCCACCCAGCACCTCACCGCAGCCGTTGCCGAGCACCACGGCGGCGAGCACCACGTCGTCGTCCGCTCCCACCACGGAGCCGCCGCCGGTCACGGCGGCCCCCGGTGCCGGCCCCGACGCCGTGCCGGGTGATCTCGGGGTACCCGGCCGGCCCATGCAGCAGCCGCCGTGCGACGGTGCGTACATCACCGTGTTGACCTCGCCGATCGGCAGTCAGGCGACCGCGTCCGGTGTCGCGGCCGTGCTCGAGCAGTATCCGGGCTCGAACTATCTCCGCACCGACCAGACGTGCCCGTCGCTGACCCAGTCGTCCGACGGGCAGCCGATCTACGTGATCTTCCTCGGGCCGTTCGCGTTCGACACCGATGCCTGCGCAGCCCGCGCCGAGGGCCCCGAGGGCGCGTACGCCCGTCGGCTGAGCGACGAGTTGGGGCCCGACCACTCGGTTGCCTGCGCCTGATCTCGATCGAGTCGGCGCGACGCCGCCTCGGTGGGCGCACGGGGAGTTCTCCCCATGTCGCTCGACCGCCGTCGTTGCGACGATGGCGCCATGGAATCGATCGCCGTCGCCACGGCCGAAACCGCGACGGGCGGTGCCGCCGCCGGCGTGTACAGCGCCGGCGTGCGCAGCGCCACCGGCCGCCGCCGCACCCGCAACGACGACGCAGCGATGTGTGGCCCGGTGTGGTTCGCGATCGCCGACGGCATGGGCGGCCACCCGGACGGCGACGTCGCCGGCAGGGTCGCACTCGACGTGCTCGCGGCCCAGCCCGTACCCACCTCACCCGACGACGTCGGTGGGTGCGTCGAGCCGGTCGATCACGCCGTCCGGTCCGCCGCCCGTCGCGCCGGAGCGTTCGGCATGGGGTCGACCCTCGTCGCGGTCACGGCGGTCTCCGGCGGGGTCGCGGTCGTCCATGTCGGTGACTCCCGCTGCTACCGCCTCGCCGGTGGTGTGCTCACGCTGTTGACCCACGACCACTCGTACGTGCAGGAACTGGTCGATCTCGGTCGGCTGACTCCCGACGAGGCCCGTCAGCACCGGCTTCGCCATCTGGTCACCCGGGCGCTCGGTGTCGACGGGGAAGCCCAACCCGACACCACCTTCGTGCCGGGCCCCACCGGCCGGCTCCTGCTGTGCTCCGACGGGGTGAGCAGCGCGCTGTCGCACCGCACGATCGGACGCGTGCTGTCCGGGTTGATCGATCCCCAGTCCGCCGCCGAGCGCCTCGTCGAGCTGGCCGACCGCCACGGTGCCGACGACAACCTCACGGCGCTCGTCGTCGACGATCTCGGCGGTCGGCCATGACCGACACCAGATTCGCCGTCGGCTCCGGCACGGCGTACCTGACCGACACCGTGCTGGCGTTGAGCAACGAACCCATCGTCGACGACGAGCTCGTGCGACTGTGCAGCACGGTCACCGAATGGGCCCCGCTCGCCGACGGGGCGCGAGAACACCGAGTGGCCGCGCTCGTGATGCACGACACCGGTCGGGTGCGGTTGGCGGTCGCCGACCACGCATCGGTCGTCGTCGACACCGCCGACGGGCCACATCGGTTCGACGGCACCTCCCCGTGGCTCACCCACACGATCGACCGAGCGCACGCGGTCACGGCCACCGAGGGGCACACCGCCGACGCCGTCGTCGCGTTCCGCACCGACGGCGGTGTCGTGCCGGCGTCTGTGGTGAGCCGCCGCCTCGCAGCAGCAGCCACCGAGCCGATCGATCCGTTCGAGATCCTGTTCGGGCACACCGCCCCTCGATCGGTCGAGGCGGCCGCGGTGCGACCGCACGAGACCGAGCGGTCGGCACCGGATCCTCTCGCGGTGCTGGTGTTCGCCACCGGCGAACGGGTGGTGGTCGACCGACCGATCGTGCTCGGGCGCAACCCGCGCCAGGTCGGCGACGTCGAACCCGATGCGCCTCGACCCCGACTGATCAAGCTGTCGCTCCCGGCGATCTCGCGCCGACACGCCGCAGTTCACCTCGATCGGTGGACGGCGACCATCGACGACCTCGGTTCGGCCAACGGCACCACCATCGCGCTGCCCGGTCGACCCGCCGCACCCGTCCGTCCCGGTCACCCGGTCGAGCTGGTGCCCCGGTCGGTCGTCGACCTCGGTGGCGAGGTGTCGTTCACCGTGGAGGAGGCGGCATGACACAGTTGCTCGAACGGAACGGGGTGCAGCGGGTGCTGCGGGACGACGAGGAGGCATCGATGAGTAACCGTGGCGGGCGTCGACCGGAGATCCACTTCTGCGGTGAGGTCACGCCGGTCGGTCACGAACCGTTCACGGTCGGTCGCGACGCCGATGTCGTCATCGAGGACGACAACCGGTTCCTCCACCGCCGGTTCCTGAGCCTGTCCAGCTCCCAGGGGGTGTGGTTGCTCGCCAACGTCGGCACACAGTTGACCGCAACGGTGTCCGACCCCGAGGGCCGTCTCGAGGCGTTCCTGTCGCCCGGCGCCGTGCTCCCGCTCGTGTTCCGCGAGACGCTCGTCAGGTTCACCGCCGGGCCCACCTCCTACGAGTTCTCCGTGGTGCTCCCCGACCCGGCGTTCGTCGCCGGCCAGATCGACGAGAACGACACCGGCGACACCACGGTCGGTCGCACCGTGATGACCCCCGACCAGCTTCGGCTGATCCTGGCCCTGGCCGAACCGGCCCTGCTCGGCCAGGCGCGACGGGGCACGTCGCTGCCGTCGTCGGCCGAGGCCGCTCAGCGACTCGGCTGGACCACCACCAAGTTCAACCGCAAGCTCGACAACGTCTGCCAGAAGCTCGCGGCGCAGGGGGTCCGCGGGTTGCACGGCGAGCCCGGCCGGCTCGCGTCCAACCGGCGGGCGCGGCTCGTCGAGTACTCGCTCGCGGTGCGCCTCGTGACCCGCGACGATCTGACGCTGATCTCGCCGGCGTCGCTCGAGCTCGACGACGACGACGTTCAGGACGGTTCCGGTGCCGCCGGCGCGGAGAGCTGACCCGCCGTGCAGCTGAAGCTCCGTCTGCTCGCCGACGGGCACCCCGACGACGTCGTCGTCCATGTTGCGCCGCAGACCACCGTCGGCGAACTCGCCGCCGCACTGTTCCCCGACGCCGTGCCGACCGACACCCCGACCGCCCAGCTCGCGCTGGTGATCGACGTCGACACGCCCGAGCGGCGCGTGCTCGCCCCCGACACCCGGATCGACGACTCGGGCATCCGGTCGGGTAGCGCGGTCGGGCCGAGCACCACCCTCCTCGCCACGGCGGCGCCGGCGACGGTCGCCACGCTCACCGTGCACGACGGACCCGACGCCCCCGCCACGTACGCCCTGCCCGCGGGGCGCAGCTCGATCGGTCGGGGCGCCGACCGCGACGTACGACTCACCGACCCGTTGGTCAGCAAGCGACATGCCCACGTCGTGGTCGGCGACGTGATCGAGATCCTCGACGCAGCGTCGGCGAAAGGCGTGCTGCTGAGCGGGCGCACGGTCGAGCGCGCCGTGCTGCACACCGGCGACCGGGTGACCTTGGGCGCCACCACGATCTCGGTCGTCCACCACGCCCGTCGTCCGGGCCGCACGCCCGCCCACGCCAACGACGTCCCGTTCAACCGGTCGCCGCGTCTCGATCCTCGGTACGAGGGCATCA
Organism: uncultured Acidimicrobiaceae bacterium; assembly: GCA_963972325.1. Classification (GTDB taxonomy): domain Bacteria; phylum Actinomycetota; class Acidimicrobiia; order Acidimicrobiales; family Ilumatobacteraceae; genus Ilumatobacter. Next base: position 1,802 of record CAXAWD010000190.1, on the reverse strand, counting down.
CGCTGCTCGCACCCGAGCCGCCACAACCGCCGGCGCCGCAGCGGTTCCCGGTCGCGATGGTCGTCGCTCCGGTCGCGCTCGCTGCGGTGCTCTACCTGTTCACCCAGAACATCCTGTCGATCCTGTTCTTCGCGCTCAGCCCGGTGTTGATCGTCGGCAGCTGGTTCGAGACCCGCTCGGCGAACCGCAAGCAGGTGGTCACCGAGACGGCGCGGTTCCGCGGCGCGCTGGCGGACCTCGCGAACCAGCTCGAGTACGCGCAGGGGCTCGAACGGCGCGGACGTCGGCACGAGCACCCGAGCCTCAACGAGGTGATCGACGCGGTCGAGACGCGGGGCCCGCTGGTGTGGACACGGCGCCCCGAGTACGAGTCGTTCGGCACGGTGAGGCTCGGGCTCGGCACCCAACCGTCGCGCAATGCGGTCGAGCTGCCGGCGTCCAACAAGACACTGCCCGGGCTGTGGCGCGAGCTCACCGACACGGTCGCTCGCTTCGCCGACGTCCCCGGGGTGCCGGTGGTCGCCGACCTGCAGGTGTGCGGCAATGTGGGCGTCGGCGGTCCGGCGGTCACGGCCGAGCCCGTGCTGCGTGGGCTGCTGGCGCAGTACGTCGGGCTGCACTCGCCGGCGGAGTTCTCGGTGGCGGCCTTCGCGCCGGGCGACGACTGGCAGTGGCTGAAGTGGCTGCCACACACCACACCGGAGCGGTTGGCGTCCAATGCCGCCGAGGCGGGTGCGCTCGCCACGGCGCTCGAGGCGTTGCTCGACGAGCGGCTCGCGGCCCGCAGTTCCGACGACGACCCCGCCCCGCTGCCACTGGTGCTCGTCGTCGCCCACGACGACGCCCCTGTCGCCCGGTCGCGGCTCGTACAGATCGCCGAGCGCGGGCCGCTGGTCGGGGTGCACGTCGTCTGGTTCGCGTCGGCCGTCGCACGGCTGCCGGCCGCGTGTCGGACGTTCGTCGACCTCGACGCCAACACCGGTCGCGGTCGAGCCGGCTTCGTCCTGAGCGGTCGTGCGGTCGACGACCTCGCGGTCGAGCCCGCGGGCGATGCGGCTGCCACCCGACTCGCTCGAACACTCGCCCCGATGGTCGACAGCGGGGCACCGGTCGACACGTCGTCCGATCTGCCTCGGTCGGTCGCATTCGTCGACCTCACCGGCCACGACATCGCGTCGATGCCCGACGCGGTCGCCGACCGGTGGCGTGAGAACGAGTCGCTCCCCGGCGCGTCGTCGTCGGTGTCTCGCCGCGACCGCGGGCTCCGTGCGGTCGTGGGCCACACCGTCGACGGGCCGATCCATCTCGACCTGCGCACACAGGGCCCCCACGCCCTGGTCGGCGGAACCACCGGGTCGGGCAAGAGCGAGTTCCTGCAGAGCTGGATCCTCGGCATGGCGGCCGACAACAGCCCGGCCCGCGTCACGTTCCTGCTCGTCGACTACAAGGGTGGCGCAGCGTTCGCCGACTGTGTCGAGTTGCCGCACTGCGTGGGGTTGGTCACCGACCTGAGCCCGCACCTGGTGCGCCGTGCGCTCGCCTCGCTCGACGCCGAGCTGCGGCATCGTGAACAGCTGCTGCACGACAAGCGCGCCAAGGATCTGCTCGAACTCGAACGCCGCAACGACCCCGATTGCCCGCCGAGTCTGGTGATCGTGGTCGACGAGTTCGCGGCGCTCGTGTCCGAGGTGCCCGACTTCGTCGACGGCGTGGTCAACATCGCCCAGCGCGGTCGTTCGCTCGGCCTCCACCTCGTGCTCGCCACGCAGCGGCCCGCCGGTGTGATCAAGGACAACCTGCGG
>CAXAWD010000189.1:0-6920 GCA_963972325.1 uncultured Acidimicrobiaceae bacterium | reverse complement strand
CAGCACGACGACCGAGTACACCACCACCACGGCGGCCACGTCGACGACCACCACCACCACCACCACCACGACGACCACGACCACGACCACGACGTTGCCGGCACCGCTGGTGGTCGACCTGCCCTCGTCGCCGCAGCGTGCCACCCCCGATCGCCTCGACAACGCCGAGCAGGTCACCGACACGCTGCCGCCGCCCCCGACCACCACGACCACGACCCTCCCGCCGGGGTGGGAACTGCCCGCGAACTCCGGGGTCGGTCGACGGGTGGTCTACTCCAAGTCACAGATGCGCGTGTGGGCCGTCGAAGCCGACGGCACCGTCGTCAAGTCCCACCGCGTGTCCGGTCGACGGACCTGGAACCAACCGTTGCCGGGCACCTACAGCGTCTTCTCCCGTTCGCGGTATACCTGCAACATCAACAACCCGCACATCTGCTGGCAGTACATGGTGCGGTTCACGAGGGGCCCCGGCGGTGACAACATCGGGTTCCACGAGATCCCGACCGACACCCGCACGGGCTACAAGCTGCAATCGCTGAGCCAGCTCGGGCAGGCCCTCTCGGCCGGATGCGTCCGCCAGGCACCGTCCGATGCCGCATTCATCTGGGACTGGGCTCCCATCGGCACACCCGTCGTCGTCCTCGGCTGAGTCCAGCGCCCACCTGCACCGAATCGGGCCACACCGCGACGTACGCTGTCGACCGTCATGGCCACCGAGAAGACTCGCCGAACCTGGCCGCAGCGACTCACATTCGTCACGGTGATCATCGCGTCGCTGGCGTGCTTCGCCACGGCCGCCGGCCTCGCAGCCGGACAGTGGGTGCTCTCCCAGCGGCGACTGGTCGACATCGATCCGGTCGATCCGGCGACGTTCAACGCTGCCGGTGACGGACCGTCGATCATCTTGCCGGGCGCCACCACCACCCTGCCCCTCGACAGCGACGCCACCACCACCAGCCTCGTGCTGGCCGAACCCGACGCGGCGAACTTCCTGGTGGTCGGCTCCGACAACGGTGGGTGCAGCGACCAGATCGGCACCGGCGACCGCGACGATCTGGGCGAGCGCAGCGACACGATCATGGTGTGGCGCGCCAACCCCGAGACCAACCAACTCGCCGTGCTGTCGTTCCCCCGCGACCTGTACGTCGACATCGACGGCCGACGCGACCGCATCAACACCGCCTATCGACGCGACGACCCGACGCGGCTCATCGAGACGATCGCCGAGAACTTCGGCGTGCCGGTCGACCACTACGTGCAAGTCGACTTCTGCGCCTTCCGCGAACTCGTCGACGCGGTCGGCGGCGTCGAGGTGCCGTTCGAGATGCCCGCCCGCGATCGCCGCAGCGGCCTCGCCATCACCACGACCGGATGCGTCAACCTCGAGGGCGACATGGCGCTCGCCTACGTCCGGTCACGCCACTACGAGTACGAAGACCCCGCGGGCAGCGGCAACTGGGTGCAGGACGGTACGTCCGACTTCGGCCGGATCGCTCGCCAGCAGGACTTCCTGCGCCGCGTGGTCGCCAAGGTGATCAACGACGGGCTGACGTCTCCGAGCGTCGCGTCCGCGCTGATCACCACCAACCGCGAGTATCTCGTGACCGACACCGGCCTGACGGTGAACCGGATGCTCGAGTTCGCCAACACGCTGCGGCGTCTCGATCCGGCCTCGATCACCACCTACCGAATCGAGTCGTCGAGCGAGACACTCTCGAACGGCGACAAGGTCGAGCGGCCCCTGATCGGCGGCAGCAACATGCAGGCGATCCTCGCGGTGTTCTCCGGCCGGGCTCGACTCGCCGATGCGCCCGATCAGGTCTTCGAGACGACGACCACCGCTCCGCCGGTCGTCACCACCGCCGCCACGACGACGACCACGACGACGACCACGGCCCCGGCATCCGACTCGACCGACGACGACAGCACCGATGTCGCCACCACCTCGTCGACGTCGACGACGCTGCCACTCATCGAAGCCGAGGAGAACACGATCGGCGTGGTCCCCGACCGCGACGTGATCTGCAACTGACCGCCGGCCGTCGACGACCCGATCGTCAGCGTTCGAGCACCCGTGCGATCGCGGCGACGATCGTCGAGGGGCCGTCGACCGTGGTCCACCGGGCACCGACCGCGTCGGCGAGTTCGGCCGCATCGTCGCTGTCGCCCTCGGGCGCGATCACGATCAGTTCGTCGAGCGTTCGCGCCGCGCCGATCACGTCGCCCGGTTCGGTCGACCGGCAATCGGACATCAGGATCGCCACCTGACGTGGCGCCGACGACGCCCGGAGCTGTGCACCGGCCGCCAGCAGCGCTCCGGCCACATCGGTCGTGCCGTGGCCCCTCAGCGCCAACACGCGGTCGAGCACGTCGTCGGTCGATCGCACCTCCCACATCGCCTTCGGAGCCACCACGTCGCGGGCGAACGACAGCACGGCGTACTCGCTCTCCGCGCGGGCGGCGACCGCCGCCGCAGCCAACGCTGCCGTCGCGAGGGGCGCGCCGTGCATCGATCCGCTGCGGTCGACCACGAGGCACCAGGCGGTCGCCGGTTTCGCCCACGCCCTGACGGAGAGCTCGTCGGGATCGATCGCCCGCTGCTCGGCGCGTGCCTGGAGCAGTGCGTCGAGACTCCCGTCGATGTCGAGGTCGCCGCGGTCGGGGCGGTACGGCATCGACACGACCTTGCCGATACCGGGGGCATCGGTCGGCTCCTGACGGGCGAGGTCGAGGAACAGGCGCGATGCGAGCGACCTGGCGAGCGCCCGCAGCCCGGCGTCGGTGGCTCGCGTCATCTCCGCGAGCAGCGCGAGCGCTTCGTCAGGGTCGACCTCGAACGCCTCGTTCAGCGCGGCTTCGTCGAGCTCACCCACGTCGGGTGAGATGTCGTCGAACGTCGGGTTGGTCGCGAGCTCACGGCGCGACGTCGAGCTGCGTCGGGCTTCGTCGATGATCTCGTCGGCGTCGTCGCCGGAGGCGACCGACGGCGGGGTCAGACCGCCGGAGTCGCCCCGTTCGGGGCCGGGGCTTTTCCCGGGTCGGCCGCATCACCGTCGTCGTTCGGTTCGAAGACCTGGCGCCAGAGTTCGGTCACGATCGCCTCCGGGTCGCGGTGGCAACCCTCACGGACACGAATGCGACCCGACAGCGCAACGAGCGCCGCGTCGAGTGACACCCCGGGGTCGCTGATCGGGCGGTTGCGGACCTGACCGAGGGTCACCGCGACCGCGCACATGTCGATCGCACCGCGAACCGACGAACCGATGCGCACGTCGGGGTGCTCACGGGTGAGCCGCACGAGTTCGACCGTGCGAGCCGCCCAGCCGGCGTCGACGTCGGGCTGGTGCCGAGTGGTGATGGCGGTCTCGTCGGGCGCGTCCTGGTACCCGACCGCGAGCCGACACACCCGGTCGTAGATGGCCGACGAGATGCGGGCGGTGCCGATCGCGTCGAACGGGTTCATCGCCGCGACCAACCGGAAGCCGGGCTCGGCGGCGATCGTGCCGAGGCGGGGCACGTGGATCTCGCGTTCGCTCATCACCGACACGAGCACGTTGAGCGTCTCCTCCGGCACTCGGTTGAGTTCCTCGACGTAGAGCAGGGAGCCTCCACGGAGGGCGGCGACGAGCGGCCCGTCGACGAACACGTCGGCGTCGTACCCCTCGGCGAGCACCCGGGCCGGATCGAAGTGGCCGATCAGGCGCGACGGCGTGAGTTCGGCGTTGCCCTCCACGAACTCGAAGCCGATGCCGAGTTCACGGGCGACGGCGCGCAGCAGCGTCGACTTACCCGTGCCGGGTGGCCCCTCGAGCAGCATGTGCCGATCGGCCGCCATGGCGGCGACGACGAGGGCGAGCCCGCGGCGCCGCCCCACGACCTGGGTCGTGAGGCGGTCGACGAGTTGGTGGTGGTTCACTCGGTGCGCAGCCGTCAGTCGAACACGATCACGCCGCGGATGTTCTCACCGTTGCGCATCGCGTCGTACCCCTCGTTGATCTGATCGAGGGTGTAGGTCTTGGTGACCAGGTCGTCGAGGTTGAGCTGGCCCTGCGTATAGAGCTCCATCAACTGTGGGATGTCTTTGCGGATGTTCCCCGAGCCGAACAGCGAACCGACCAGCTGCTTCTCGAACAAGGTGAGGAACGAGCCGGGCACCTGAATCGACTGTTCGCTCGTCGGGTGGATGTTGGTGACGACGATCTTGCTGCGCTTGCCGCCGAGGTGGAATGCCTCGCCGAGCGCGTCGCCGTTGCCGACGCCCATCGTCATGATCACCTTGTCGAAGCCGCGGCCCCAGGTGGACTCGTCGAGCTTCTCCATCGCCTCGGAGATCGACGAGTAGGTGTGGGTGGCGCCGAAGGTCATCGCCTTCTCGCGCTTGAACTCCACGGGATCGATGGCGGCGATGGCCCGAGCGCCGGCCATGCGAGCGCCCTGCACCGCGTTGGCACCGATGCCGCCGATACCGACGACCGCGACGTAGTCGCCCGGCTGCACGTCGGCCGCGTACACCGCCGAACCCCAACCCGTGACGACGCCGCAGCCGAGCAGGCAGGCCTTGTCGAGCGGCCAGTCCTTCTCGATCTTGACGCAGCTCGACTCGTGGACGACCGTGTGTTCGGCGAACGTGCCGAGCAGGCACATCAGGCCGAGGTCGAGACCGTCGACGCTGTGGTGACGTGCGGTGCCGTCACCGATCTGCAGGCCGGTCGGGAAGGCCGCCGAGTTGTCGCACATGTTGGAGTGCCCTTCGACACACGACGTGCAGCGTCCGCATGCCGGCACGAAGCCGAACACGACGTGGTCGCCGACCTCGAGCCAGTCGACGCCGGGGCCGACCTCCATGACGACGCCGGCACCCTCGTGGCCACCGATCATCGGCGGGCTGGGCGCAGCACCGGCCAGATCGCCGGTGACGATGTGCTCGTCGGAGTGACACATGCCCGACGCCGCGAGTTTGACGAGGACCTCACCCTTCTTCGGCGGGTCGAGTTCGATCTCCTCGACGCTCCACGGCGTGTTGATCTCTCGCAGGATGGCGGCACGTGTCTTCATGTCGGGACTCCGTCTGTTGTCGGGCGTTGTGTTCCGGACTGTAGCCACCATCCTGAAGGCGTGCCGAAGCCAGCTGACCTCCTCGAGTCACTCCGGGCGATGTCGTCCGACGAGCTCCATGCCATGGCCGAAGGCGTTCGTCGGGTCCAGATCGAACGGGCACTCGACCGGGGTGATCACGATGCGATCATCGGCCGTGCGTTCGAGGTCGGATTCGGCCGAGACGGGCTGGCCGAACAGCCGTGGATCGAGGCCGACGTGCTCGTCTGCCCCGGTGGCCTCGTCGCCAAGTCGCGGTCGAGTCATCGCTGCCGGTTCGTGAGCGTCGACGACGCCTGGGTGTGGGACTCGGGGTTGCTGATGCGCGAGGACAAACGCTCCACACCGGGCGCCCAGGAGGGGTTCCGCGCCGTGGCGCTCCTGCCGGTCGTCGACGGGATGGCGCTCGACGTCGTCAGCGGCCGTGCCCGGTCCACCGGGCACTCGGTCGAACACGTCGTGTCGTACGAAGTGCGGGGAGGCGAGCTGGTCGAGGTGAGCCAACGCAACGTGGTCGCCCGCGACATGCGCTGAACCGACATACGCCGAACCGCGGCCGTCGCGGAGCCGCCGCCGTGGCAGGCTGTGCCGATGCAACGACGATTCGAACAGCTCGACGTCTTCGCCTCGACACCGTTGTCGGGCAACCCGTTGGCGGTCGTGATCGACGGCGACGGGCTTTCCGACGACGAGATGCAACGGTTCGCGAACTGGACCAACCTGTCGGAGACCACCTTCCTCCTGCCGCCCACGGTTGCGGGCGCCGACTACCGCGTGCGGATCTTCACGACCTCGTTCGAGCTGCCGTTCGCCGGCCACCCGACGCTCGGTTCGTGCCGCGCCTGGCTCGACCACGGTGGCCGACCGGCCGACGGCGGCACGGTCGTGCAGGAGTGCGGGATCGGACTCGTCACGATCCGACGCGACGACGACCGGCTCGCATTCGCCGCTCCCCCACTCGTGCGGTTCGGGCCCGTCGACGACGGGCTGCGCGACCGCATCGAACGCACGCTCGGTTCACCCGTGGTCGACGCGGCATGGTGCGACAACGGACCAGGGTGGGTGGCGGCCCTCCTGCCGTCCGCGGAGGCCGTGCTCGCACTCGCACCCGACTTCGGCGACACCCTCGACTTCAAGCTGGGTGTGGTGGGCCCGGTCGACGACGGTGCCGACCTCGATCACGACGTGGAGGTCCGCGCCTTCTTCCCCGGCTCGACCTCGATGCAGGAAGACCCGGTTACAGGGAGCCTCAACGCGTCGCTCGCCCAGTGGCTGATGGCCCGTGACGACACGCTCGATGCATACGTCGCACGCCAGGGCACGGCACTCGGTCGCTCGGGTCGCGTACACCTGCGGCGCGAAGGCGACGACATCTGGGTCGGCGGGGTGGTCACCCCACGCGTGCGCGGGCACCTCGAGCTCTGACCGACGACACCGGGCCGCGGTTCAGCGGGGGACGACGGTGACCTCGATGTACCGGTCGGGCGGCATGTGGGTGTCGATGAACGATCGAATCCGTCCCGCGGTGACCGACTGCAGTTCGGGGTACTCGAAGAGGTAGTCGTCGAGCTCGCGAGCCGGGTGGAGTTCGGCGTCGAGCAACTCCTGTACGAACGAGCCGTTGTTCACGAAGTTCAGCGCCTCCTCGACCTGGGCGAACGCGTTGAAGAACTCCTGATCGGACGGCCCGTCCGTGCCGAGCTCGTCGAGTTCGGCCACGACGAGATCGGCGATCGACCCGACACGGCCCGGTGCACCGGTCACGTAGACGTAGGTCTCGACGGCCGGGTCGGGATCGGTGGTGATGTACGACACCGCCGACGGCG
>CAXAWD010000188.1:0-6929 GCA_963972325.1 uncultured Acidimicrobiaceae bacterium | reverse complement strand
CGGCCGGGTACATCGAGCCGGCCACGATCACCGGGGCGACCGGGCCTCGCTGGCCGCCGTAGACCGTGGACGCGACACCGCACGCGCCGAACACGCCGGCGAGCAGACTCCAACGAACGGAGGCGATGTCGGCGAACGGACGTCGACGGGTCGCCAGGCCGAAACCGACGGCGAGCACGAACGCCGTCAGACGTTGCGCGGCGACCGGCCAGGTTCCCGAGTCTTCCGACGTCGAGATCGCGACCACGAACATGAGGGCGAACGCCACGCCGGCCACCGTGCCGAGCACGACCCCAACCCGGACGTCGTCGCCGGTGTCGCTTCGGCGCGGCTGCCACGAGGTGAGGAGCAGTGCGACGATGCCCACGGCGAGCCCGGCCCATCCGAGACCGCCGGGAGCGTCACCGCGAAGCGCCTCGTAGATCACCGGCAGGCTGGTCGAGAACACGGCCGCGACCGGCGCGGCCACTCCGATGCTCGACCGTGCATATCCCTGCCAGAGCGCGGTCAGCGCCACCGCCGCGGCGACGCCGGAGATCGCACCGAGCCAGAGATCGCGCACGACGATCGTGCCGAGCGCCGGCGAGAACACGGCCACCGCCACCGCACCGCCGAGGAACGCTGCGGTCGTGGTCTGCAACGCCGTGGTGCGCCCCGCCGAACGGGCACCCAGGAAGTCGGACGATCCGATCAGCAGGGCCGCCAACAGGCCGTAGACGACGACAGGCACCGGCGGAACCTACCGCGACCGGGCAAGATGAGCCTCGGTCGGCGGTGACCCAACCGAACGCGCCGCCGGCGGGTGTAGAGAACGACATGACCGACGTCACCGAACTCTTCGAGCGCGAGTACGAGCGGCTCGTCCGCTCGCTCGGCGTCGCGTTCGGGGCCGAGGCCGCCGCCGACGCGGTGCAGGAAGCGTTCATCCAGGCCGACCGCGACTGGTCACGAGTAGCGGCACTGGACCATCCGGCGGCATGGGTCCGCCGGGTCTCGATCAACCGGCTCCTGAACGGGAAGCGGAACCGGGCGCGCCGACGCGAGATCCTCGCCACGATCCGGCCGGTCGCCGACGCCGAGTTGACCGACGACCTGCTCGACCTGCGCCGGGCCGTCGCGGCGCTCCCCGACAAGATGCGCGCTGCCGTCTGCCTCCACTACCTCGCCGATCTCTCGGTCGACGACGTCGCGGCCGCGCTCGAGATCGCACCCGGCACGGTCAAGTCGAATCTCCACGACGCCAGACGGCGTCTCCGCGAACAACTCGGGGAGGTCTCCGATGCCTGAACACGACCCGTTCGCCACTCGGCTCGCGGCGCTGGCCCCGACCGTCGACCTGACGGCGAGTCGACTGATGTTCGAGCGACACCGTTCGCACGACGTGCCGACGAAACGGCGATGGCTGCTCCCGGCTGCCGTCACGACCCTCCTGATCGCCGGCGTCGTCGGTGTCTGCGCGATTGCGCGACCCGACCAACGAAGCGTCGCGCCGGTCAACTCGGTCGACGACGGGAGTGGCGACGGGTCGGACCCGGAACCGAGTGGTGAGCCCGATCTGATCGCGACCGATGTCGTCCTCCCTCTGCCTGCCGTCGGTGAGCCTCGGCTGCACACGGGAACGTTCGGGGTCGTGTGGGTGGTGCACCACGATGACGGCACCGTGTCGGTACTGAACGCTGTGAGGCCTCGCTCGGAGGCCGACGACGGAGTTCCGGTCGAGGGTCTCGGACATCTCGTGCAGCCGACCGAGGGCGGTCGTTCGTTCGTCGGCCGCGACTACCTCTGGGACGCGCATGGTCGCACGTTGAACGGACCGCGCACGGCCGATCTCGTCGGGTTCGCCGGCAACGTGGTCGATGGCGAGGTGGAGCTGTTCGTGTCCACCGCGACACGGTTCGACGGCGAGCCCGACGACCCGCCGGTCGTGCTGGTCGACCCACCGGACCTGTCCGGGCTCACCCTGCTCGACCTCGGCCAACTGGCGACCCTGTCGTTCAGCGGTCCGATCTGGCGGCTGCTCGATGCCACGTTGGTCGTGCAGGACGGCGTCGGCACGCTGTGCTCGATCGATTCCACCGCGCCCGTTCCCGACTTGTCGACGTGCGAGGACGGCCGACCGACCGCGGTGACGTCGTCGAACCCTGACCTCACGAGGTGGTTCTTCGGGCCGCTGCTGGCCGAGTTCGACGACTTCGGCCGAATCGTCACCGTCGCCCCGCTGGGCGGCGAGACGAGCCGCACGAGAGGGGCCGGCGGAGTCACCGCGGGCCAGGGATGGCGGCTGCTGTCCGATTCCTGGAACACCGAACTCACCGGGCTGCCACACCTCGCCGTCGACGACAGTTCGTTGGCCGAACTCGGGAACGACGCCGGACCGCTCGACGTCGACCTGGACGAGCAGTTCGTGGTTGCGGTCTCCGTGTTCGGCAACTCGTGCCCGCCGGTGGTCGCCGGCGTGGACGTCGAGGCGGGCCGGGTCGCCGTCAGATTCAAGCGGTCACCCGCTGTGACCTGCGACGACGTCGGCATCGTCTACGGGTTCGTCGTCGCTGTCGACCGAGTCGCCACCGGTGACGTCGTGCAGGTGTCCGCCACCGATCCAGCAGGGCTCTCGGCTGCGCACGAGACGACGTTCGACGTCAGGTCGGGGGACCTGCTCGAGGGCGGACTGGCATTCCAACAGTTCGAGCCGGTGTTCGTCGACTGCAGTGAGGTCGTGGGTGGACTCGATCTCATCGTCCCGATCGAGACGGTGATCGAACGCGAGGTGGTCGTCGCGGTTCATGACACCGACGGGGCGCCACTTGCAACCCGGGGCATCGCACTGACGACCGGCAGCAACGAGGTACGGGTCCCGGTCCCGGGTGACCTCGCCGGCGATCTCGCCATCGGCGTCACGGCGGCCGTCCCGGCGGCACAGCTCGAACGAACGGTCACCCTGACATCGACCGACATCGCCGACACGACTCGCGGCTGCGGCTGACGGTTGGTGCCTGGCACCAACCGTCAGGGTTCGGTGCGGTCGAGGTACTTGGGGTTGGCGACGGCGAGTTTGTCGCGGACGCTCGCCCAGACCAGCTCGCGGACCTCGGCGGCACGACGGTCGAGTTCGCCCGACCGGATCGCCGCAGCCAGCGCTGCGTCGTCGGCCACCCCGAGTTGTTCGAGCCGGGCGGTGTGGGCGCGGGCCTGGGCCGGGCCCAGCGCGAGCTCACGCTCGACGATCGCCAGCATGTTCGCCGCGACCCGGGCGTGGAAGCGGTTGGTCTCGATCTCGCCGTCGATCTGACTGCGACGGATCCACTCCCCCACGGCCTCCACCAGCTCGGCGGCGGTCGGACGGTCGTGCGGGCCGCTCACCAGCGACCCTCCAGCGCCAGGAACAGATCGTGTTCGGTCTCGCACACCCGTCGCCCGATCGCGGCCAACTCGTGGCTCCGGGTCGTCCCGGTCAGATGCCGCTGTGCCTGGGTGATACACATCACGCCCCACCGCAGGATGCCGAACACCTCCCACCACCGAAGGTCATCGAGGGTGAAGGACGTGCCGGCCTCGTCGTTGTAGGCGTCGAGCAGTGCCTCCCGCGTGCCGACGCCGGCAGCGGGCAGCGGTGACCCGAAGCGCCACGCCGGAACGCACGCCCAGCCGAGGTCCTGCAGCGGGCTGCCGACGTGGGCCAGTTCCCAGTCGATCACCGCGGCAAGGCCGCCGTGATCGACGATCACGTTGCCGAGCCGGAGGTCGCCGTGGACGATGCACTCCCGGCCGATGTCGGGCCGTCGCTCGTCCAGCCACCGCAACGCGAACTCGAACGTCGGGTGCGGCTCACCGTGCTCGTCGAGCTGGTCTCGATACAGCGCGAGTTCGTCGACCCGCTCGAGCCCGGGCGCCTCCGCGACGTCGATCCGGTGCAGACGCGCCATCGTCTTCCCGAGCTGTGCGGTCAACCGTCCGCGCGCTCCTGCATACTCGTCGTCGCGCAGGATTCGCCGGGCGATCGTCTCGCCCTCGACGAAGTCGGTGACGAGCGTGACCACACCGTCCGGGGCCTCGACACAGGCAAGCACCCGAGGCGCAGCGACACCGCCACGTTCGGCCGCCTGCAGCACCTCTGCCTCGACCCGCATGTCACGTTCGGCTTCGGGTTGCTGCCGCTGGGCGATCACCGTTCGGCCGTCGGCCACCGCTCGCCAGGTCTGCCGTGACGCGCCGCCGGTCAGCCGTTCGACGTCGGCGACCTCGGTCGCGCCGAGCGCGACGACCAACGTCTGCCGGACGATCTCCGAGTCGGACGGCCCCATGCCGACAGACTCGCGTGTCAGCAGCCGGCGGCTCGCACCGAGGGATACGGGTTGACCGGCACCCCGCCGCCGGGACGGATCTCGAAGTGCAGGTGCGGCGTGCCCCGAGCGTTACCGGTGTCGCCGACGTACCCGATGACCTGCCCCTGCTCCACTCGACCCGAGACGCCCTCGTACCCGACCAGGTGCGCGTAGTAGTACCGGTTGCCGTTGTCGCCGCGCAGGGAGATGGTGATCCCGCCGAGCGCGTTGTTCTTCTGTTCGGCCCAACCCGACACCACGGCCTGCAGCGGCGTACCCGTCGGTGCCAGCATGTCGACGCCCTGGTGACGACGCCCACCGCTGCGCGGTGCACCCCACGTGTTGCCGTACGCCGACCCGCCTTGGACCGGGCAGATGATCGCGTCGATGTAGCCGTCGCCCGCCGCACGCGGGTTGGTTCCGGATCCACCGCCACCGGTGCGACCGCCGGCCTCGCCACCGCTCGCACCGAGGTTGCCGGCCGTCGTGCCGTCGGACGAGACCGCGGCGAACACGGTCGCCGCTGCGCCGGTCGACGGCGAAGCCCCACGCGCCGCCTCGGCCTGCCGGCGTTGCAGTTCCTCCAACTGGCGCTGCTCGTCGCGGGCCTGAGCGGCGAGTGCGATCGCCACCGCCTCGATCTCCAGCCGCTGCGACTCGATCTCACGCAGGCGGACGACCTCGGCCTCGGCGTCGGACTGCAGTTGCTGCAGCTCGACCTGTTGTTCGATCACCGCGGCCTGGGTGTCGTCGAGTTGGTTCTGCTTCTCCTCGAGCGCATCGCGAGCAGCGTCGTAGTCGTCGAGTGTGGTGGCGCCCGACTCCGCGACGACCGTGGCGAGCACGTCGCCGTGCAACTGCTCGGTGGGTCGGCGCAGATCGGTGAGGATCGGGATCCCCGACGCGCCGCTCGACACGAATCGATTGACCGCGACCAGTTCGACGGCCAGCCGGAGTTCCTCGACGAGCACGGCCAAGTCCTCCAGTTCGAGCACCAACCGTTCCTGTTCGATCCGGAGCAGTTCGAGCCGCGTCTCCGCCGCGAAGAAGTCTTCGGCGGCCTGGTTGGCCCGTTCACGGGCGTCCGCGATCTCGCGCGCCGCCTGTTCGGCCGCCTCGTCGTCGGTCTGCGCGATCGCGGGCGCGGCACCGCCGACCAGGAGCACGGCGCTCAGCGCGAGCGCGAGGCAACGGCGGACAGCCAGGTTCATCGCTGGGGCAGCGTATCTCGCATTGCAGTTCCGTTACGGGTATGTGGCAGTGACGATCGGCGGCTACACAGCACACATGCCCATCGGTCTACCGGCACTCGAACTGAACGGAATCGTGTTCGAACGAGAACAACGCCGGATCCTCGACGAGATCACCCTTCGGGTCCACCGCGACGAACGCTGGCTGGTACTCGGCGCCAACGGCAGCGGCAAGACGACCTTGCTCCGTATCGCCGCCATGTACGAACATCCGTCGTCCGGCGACGTCAGCGTGCTGGGCGAGACGCTCGGCCGCACCGACGTCCGGCAACTGCGCCGCCGGATCGGTTACGCGTCGGCGGCCCTCGCCACCCAGTTCCGTCAGGAGCTCACCGCGCTCGACGTGGTGATGACCGCGAAGAACGCCGCGCTCGAGCCGTGGTGGCACCGCTACGACGACGCCGATCGCGCCCAGGCGCGGACGTGTCTCGATCGCATGCAGGTCGGCGAACTGGCCGCGCGGGCGATGGCCACGCTCTCGTCCGGCGAGCAGCAACGGGTGCTCCTCGCGCGCACGCTCATGAACGATCCCGAGGTGATCCTGCTCGACGAACCGTCGGCCCGCCTGGACCTCGGCGGCCGAGAGCAACTGGTGCATGCCCTCACCGACCTCGCCGCCGACACCGACGGCCCGCCGTTCGTCATGGTGACCCACCACGTCGACGAGGTGCCCGACGGCGTCACGCACGCTCTGCTCCTCCGCGACGGTCGAGTGGTGGCCCAGGGCCCGCTCGACGAGGCGCTGACCGGGGCGACGCTCAGCGAGTGCTTCGCGATGGACCTGACGCTCGAACGCCGAGCCGACGGACGTCTCAGCGCGTGGGCTCGCCGCTGACCAGTTCGGTCAGTCCTGCCCGCCCGCGCCGGATCTCCTCGTCGAGCACCCGGTCGAGCAACCCACCGGTCCACAGTGCGCCGTCGTAGGCGAGGTGCATCGTGACGACCGACGAGGCGTCGTCGGTCGCTTGCACGTCGACCGAGAGTGCCCACCGAGCGTGTTGACGACCGTCGATCTCGTGCCGCTCGAACTCGACACGACGGTCGGGTTCGTGGACGCTCCGAACCATCCGCAGCTGCTTCGAGCGGGCGAACGGCCCGACCTGCGCTCGGAGCTCGACGGTCCACGCCGGCGCGCCGTCGGTGCCGTCGTCGACCGCGGTTGCGGCGTGCACGAGACGCAGCCACCTGGGGTAGCTGTCGAGCGTGGCGACCAGTGGGAACACGGCAGCAGGCTCGGCCGGGACCAGCACGGATTCGGTGGTTCGGAGGCTCACGGGCGATCAGGCGCGCGGGCGGTCGGTGCCGCGGAACGCTCGGGCCAGGAGCGGACTCGACACCTCGAGCAGACCGTCGAGGT
>CAXAWD010000187.1:0-6936 GCA_963972325.1 uncultured Acidimicrobiaceae bacterium | reverse complement strand
TCGAGCAGGCTGAGCTGTTGCGCCGGTGGCGCGAAGTTGCTCGTCGACACGCCGAGCAACCGCACGCCGGGCGAGACGTCGAGCGCCCGGAGCAGCGGTTTCAGCGCGGCGACGAGTTCGGGGCCGGTGTCGACCGACGAATCGAGCGTCGTCGAGCGGGTGACGGTGCGGAACCCGGCGAACCGGACCTTGAGGGTCAGCGTGCGGGCGCCCGAGCCGTGACGCCGCAGACGCCCCGCCACCGCATCGGCCAACCGCACGAGTTCGCGTTCGAGGTCGGCGAGGTCGTGCAGGTCGTGCGGGTACGTCTCCTCGTGGCCGATCGACTTCGGGTCGCGATCGACCTCGACCGGCCGGTCGTCGCGCCCGTTGGCGAGCGCCAGGAGGTGGGTGCCGCTCGCCGGGCCGAGCGCGTTGACGATCGTGCGCTCGTCGAGTTTCGCCAGGTCGCCGACCGTTCTGATCCCCAGGCGTTCGAGCTTCTCGAGCGTGACGGGGCCCACGCCCCACAGCCGTTTGACGGGCAGTGGGTGCAGGAACGCCAGTTCCGCCCCCGGAACGACCTCGACCACACCCCTGCCCGGGTCGATGCGATCGGGCAGGGCACGCGGCTTCGCCTCGACAGAGGCGAGCTTGGCGAGGAACTTGTTGGGGGCGACCCCGACCGAACATCCCAGCTCGAGTTCGTCGCGCACGTCGTCGCGGATCCGCTGGGCGATCTGCGCACCCTCGCCGAACAGCCGGATGGCGCCACCGACGTCGAGGAACGCCTCGTCGAGCGACAGCGGCTCGATCAGCGGCGTGTACCGCCCGAAGATCTCGTGCACCTGCTTGCTGACCTCGGAGTACAGCTCGTGGTCGCCGGGCAGGAACACCGCGTGCGGGCACCGGCGGCGGGCGACCGCCGACGGCAACGCCGAGTGCACGTCGTAGCGGCGGGCCTCGTACGAGGCCGCAGCGACCACACCCCGGTTGCCCGTACCGCCGACGACGACGGGCTGCCCGACGAGATCGGGTCGGCGACGCAGCTCCACCGACACGAAGAACGCGTCCATGTCGACATGCAGGATCGTCCTGCTGCGTGCTGCGGCGGCCACGGGTCCACCGTACGCCGCGGCCAGCGCTCGCGAACGGGCGTGGTTGCTGCGCGGTAGGTTTACCGAGCGATGGGGACCTCGTGAGAACTCTGGTAGGCGCCCTGGCGGCAATGCTCGGCGCGGTGCTCGGCGCGGTGGCGGGACTCGTGGCGTCGATCCTGCTGTGGTTCGCCCTCCCCGGCGGCGACGGTCCCGAGGTACCCATCGGTTCGCTGGTGGCGCTCGCGCAGCTGGCGGTACCCATCGGGCTGATCGTCGGCGGTGTCGTCGGCTGGCAACTCGGCCGCGACCGGGCGTCATGAACCCTCCGGCCGCCTCGCCGTGAGCCGTGTCAGCCGCCTTGTCGACGGCGCTCGCGGCGGCCTCGCCGGTCGGCGAGCCAGAGGCGCATCACGAGCGCGAGCGCCTCGCCGATGATGCCCTTGTCGAGCTTCGACTCCCCCGCCACCCGCTCGCTGAACGTGATCGGGAACTCGACGATCCGGCCGCCGGCGCCGACCAACCGGTGCGTCATCTCGACCTGTAACCCGTACCCGTCGGCGGTGACCGACTCGTAGTCCATCGTCCGGAGGGCATCGGCGGAGTACGCGCGGAAACCGGCGGTGGCGTCGTTGACGGCCAGGCCGAGCACACCGGCGGCGTAGCGGTTGCCCCAGCGCGACAGCGCACGTCGCTGCCACGGCCAGTCGACCGTGAGACCGCCCGGCACGTACCGGCTGCCGATCGCCAGGTCGGCACCGTGTTCGATGTTCGCGATCAACGCCGGCAACACGGCCGGATCGTGCGAGAGATCGGCGTCGAGTTGCACGCACACGTCGGCGCCGGACGCCAACGCGGCCCGGAACCCGGCGCGGTACGCCGCACCGAGGCCACCCTTGTGCGGCTGGTCGACGACCTCGATCCGACCCAGCTCGGCGGCCATCGCACGAGCCCGGTCGGCGGTGCCGTCGGGGCTACCGTCGTCGACGATCAGCAGGTCGGCGTCGGGTACGGCGGCCCGGACACGCCGACACAACGGCTCGATGTTGTCGACCTCGTTGAACGTCGGAACGACGACCACCACGTGCACGCCGCCGACTCTATGGCCTCGATCGCCTGCCCGGCCGCGACGCCTCCCTCGTAGGCTGGGAGCGTGTCCGACCAACGCCCCCTCTCGGCGATCCCACCCGTTGCCGCTCGCGTCATCGCGTTCGTCGCGATCCTCCTCGGCGGCCTCGCCGGCGGCCTGATCGGCTATGCGCTCGTCGACCTGCAGTGCGACGGCGACTGCGGCCTCGCCAAGGGCATCGGGCTGCTGGCCGGGGCCGTTCTGTGCGCCGGCGGCATGGCGATCGTCGGTGTCCTCGCGCTGCGGGCGATGGGTGAATGGCGTGAGATCACCGATCGCGAAGAAGCCGGCCATGCGCCCCGCTGACGTCACCGACGCCGAACTCACCGAGCTGCGCGCCCTCTGCGCCGAACTGGCCCGAGGCGCCGGCGAGATCGCGCTCGCCGGCCGCGACCGCCGCATCGGCGCCGCGCAACTGCCGGGCACGACCAAGTCGTCCACGACCGACATCGCCACCGAATTCGACCAGGCGGCCGAGGCCTTCGTCGTCGACCGGCTCCGCGCCGATCGGCCCGACGACGCCGTCATCGGCGAGGAGGGCACCTCCGACCCGGGCACCAGCGGCTACTCCTGGTTCATCGACCCGATCGACGGCACGACCAACTACGTCTACGACCAGCCGGCCTGGTCCAACTCCGTCGCCGTCGCCTACCGGGGCGAGATGATCGCCGGCGCCGTGTTCGTCCCACCGCTCGACGAGATGTTCACAGCGGCGCTCGGCATGGGCGCCACCCTCGACGATCGCCCGATCCAGGCCAGCAGCGAGACCGATCTCTCGCTCGCACTGGTCGGCACCGGATTCGGCTACCAACCCGAGCAGCGCCGCCGCCAGGCCGAGCGACTCGCCACGTTGATCGCCCAGGTGCGCGACATGCGCCGACTCGGCTCCGCCGCCGTCGACCTGTGCATGGTCGCGTGCGGCCGTCTCGACGTGTACTACGAGCAGGACCTGAACTCGTGGGACGCCGCCGCGGGCGAGTTGATCGCCCGCGAGGCAGGCGCGATCTCGAGCGACTTCTCGGGCGGCCCGGCCCGTCACGACGAGATGTTGGTGGCCGCACCCGGGGTCCATCGGGCGTTCTTGAACGCGTTCCAAACGTCCTGACCTGCGGATTGATCGCACTTTCCGGTCCGGATACGGCATCATGGTGATCGTGGGTACCCGCATCTTGGCCGTGGAAGACGACGAGCGCATCCGCTCTGCCGTGAAACTCGCCCTCGAGGACGAGGGGTGGACGGTCGACGAGGCCGAGAGTGGCGAGCAGGCGATCGACCTGTTCAACGCCCAGACGCCCGACGTGGTGCTGATCGACATCATGCTGCCCGGCATCGACGGTTTCGAACTCTGTCGCAAGATCCGCCGCACCAGCGACGTCCCCGTCGTCATGGTCACGGCTCGCAACGACACCCACGACATCGTCGCCGGTCTCGAGGCCGGTGCCGACGACTACCTCACCAAGCCGTTCCAGGCCAAGGAGCTCTCCGCCCGCATCCGCGCCCTGCTCCGGCGGATCCGCCCGAACTCACCGAGCCACGAGCGCCTCGTGTTCGGCGACCTCGAACTGATCCCCGAAGAGGGCAAGGTGCTCCGCGGCGGCGAAGAGGTCCACCTGACCAAGACCGAGTTCCGGCTGCTGTGCGAGCTCGCCGAGAACCCCGGCAAGGTGTTCAGCCGCGAGGCGCTGCTCGACAAGGTGTGGGGGTACGACTACTTCGGCGACGGCCGGCTCGTCGACGTGCACGTGCGGCGCCTGCGCACCAAGGTCGAGGCCGACGCGGCCAACCCGCGTCACGTGGTCACGGTGCGCGGCCTGGGTTACCGGCTCCAGACGTGACCAGCACGACCGCAGATCTGTCGGCGGTCGTTCCCGAGACCCGTTCGTTTCCCGACCCGCTCCCCCGTCGCAAGTGGGGTCTGCGGCGGCGCATCCTGCTGATCTTCACGCTCGGGGCACTGATGCTCTCGGTCGTGCTCGCGTTCGTGACCTACGGCCTCGCCCGGTCGAGCGTCGTGCAACAGCAGGACGAGGCCGCCCGCGAGGTCGCCCGCCGCAACGCCACCAACGCCGCCGACCTGCTGCGATCGAACCCCGACACGGCGCAGGCCACGATCGACCGGCTCGTCGACGGATTCGGCGTCGAGCGGCCGCTCGTGCTGTACAACGGCGCCTGGACACCGGGCCGAACGTCGTTCGACGAGACCCAACTCCCGCAAGAGTTCCGCGATCGCGTCGTGCGCGACGGGGTGCCGTCACGGATGATCGTCGAGATCGACAACGCGCTGTACCTGGCGGTCGGCTACCGGCTGACCACGTCGTCCGCGTACTTCGAGTACTTCAGTCTCGAAGACGTCAACTCGACGCTGCAGTCGGTGCGGCTGTCGTTGATCCTCGGCACGATCATCACCACGGCGCTCGGTGTGGTCGCCGGTACGTTCGCCGCGCGTCGGGCGGTGCGGCCGGTCGGCGTGGCCGCCCAGGCAGCGAAGGCGATCGCGGGTGGGCGACTCGACACCCGACTCGAACTCACCGAGGATCCCGATCTCAGCGTGCTCGCCAACTCGTTCAACGACATGGCGACGGCATTGGAGAACCGGATCGATCGCGACGCCCGGTTCGCGTCCGACGTCAGCCACGAGTTGCGGTCACCGCTGATGACCCTCTCGGCCTCGGTCGAGGTGATGGACGCACGCCGCGACGAGATGCCCGAGCGGGCCCAGGCAGCACTCGACCTGCTCAAGAGCGACGTGGTGCGCTTCCAGGGGCTCGTGGAGGACCTGCTGGAGATCAGCCGGTTCGACGCCGGCGCCGTTCGCCTCCACCTCGAAGAACTCCTCGTCGCCGAGTTCGTCCGACAGGCAGTTCGGATCAGCAGCGTCCCCGACGCGCCGGTCGACGTGTCGGAGCGGGCCGAGATGGTGCTGATCAACGGCGACCGACGGCGGCTCGCCCGGGTCATCGCCAACCTGATCGACAACACCCGCGTGCACGGCGACGGCAACCCGGAGGTCTCGATCCGGGTGGTCGACGCCGACGACCAACCGGTCACCAAGGTCCGCATCGCGGTCGAAGACCACGGTTCGGGTGTCCCCGAGCACGAGCGGGAGCTCATCTTCGAGCGGTTCGCCCGAGGCGGGGTGGCCGGGCGCCGCGCCGGCAACGACGGCGCCGGGCTCGGCTTGTCACTCGTCGACGAACACGTGCGGATGCACGGCGGCACCGTCTGGGTGACCGACCGTCTCGACGGCGAGCCGGGCGCCCGGTTCGTGATCGAACTCGATGCCGAGGAGCTCGACGAGTGAGCCGCCGGGCCGTCCTGCTGCTGTTCTCGGCGTTCGTCGTCGCGGGGTGTGGTCTCAGCCCCGACGCGGCCCCACGCGACCTGCCGGCCGACGAACGCACGCTCGTCCCGGCCCAGGCTGCGTCCGGCGGCCAGGCCGAGGGCCCCGACCGGATTTACCTCGGAGCACCCGGTGAAGACCGTCTGCTTCGGTCGGTTCCGCGCGACGCGGTGTCGCGACAAGACCTGATCGAAATCCTATTCGCAGGCCCCAACGAGGACGAGCTCGATCAGCAGTACACGACGTTCCTCCCGGCCAACCTGCAGCTGATCGACACGTTCAAGCAGGGCACGATCCTGTTCCTCGACGTGAGCGAGGAACTGACCGAGCTCACCGGCCAACCGCTGTCCCGTGCGCTCGCCCAGATCGTCTACACGGCCGCCGAACTCGAGGGTGTCGAGCGGGTGCAGATCACGGTGAACGGCAGTCCGGTGTCGTGGCCACGGCCGGTCGGCGGCAACACAGCGAGCACGCTGAGCATCTACGACTACCCCAACTTCGCGCAGTCGGCCCAGCCGGCGTACCCGGGCCTGCCGGCGGGCGCCTGAGCGGCGGGCCGCCTCAGGCGAAGAAGATCTGGGCGACGTCCTCGAACAGCGAGATGTCGACGGGCCGGGTGCGGCCGACCACCTCGGAGAGCGGCGTCTCGGTGATGCGGTCCGCGTGGAGCGCCACCATGCTGCCCCACGCTTCACGGTGCACGGCGTCGATCGCCGCGACGCCGAACCGGGTGGAGAGCACCCGGTCGTACGCGGTGGGGGTACCGCCGCGTTGTACGTGGCCGAGCAGCACGGGCCGGGTCTCGAACCCGGTGCGCTCGCCGATCTCCTGGGCGACCAGTTGGCCGATGCCGCCGAGCCGGATGTGACCGAAGCGGTCGATCTCGTCGTCGGCCATTTCGAGCGTGCCTTCCTTCGGCGTGGCGCCCTCGGCGACCACGACGATGGAGGCGAACCGCCCACGCTGGTGGCGCCGTGTGATCCGGTGGCACACCTCTTCGATGTCGAACGGACGCTCGGGTATCAGCACCACGGTCGCTCCCCCGGCGATGCCGGCGTGGGTGGCGATCCAACCCGAGTGACGTCCCATGACCTCGACGACCATGACCCGGTCGTGGGACTCGGCAGTGGTGTGCAACCGGTCGATCGCGTCGGTCGCTATCTGTACGGCGGTGTTGAACCCGAACGTGGCCTCGGTGCCCTCGATGTCGTTGTCGATGGTCTTGGGCACACCGATGATCGGCAGACCGCGCTCGGTGTGCAGCTTGCAGGCGACGCTCAGCGATCCGTTACCGCCGATGACGATCAAGGCGTCGATGCCCATGTCGGCGATGGTGGCCTCGACCATGTCGACACCCTGTTCGTGGTCGAACGGGCTACCGCGCCGGGTGC